>NZ_JBSFMM010000173.1:0-24032 GCF_053599555.1 Streptomyces sp. NPDC000941 | reverse complement strand
GAGGCGGTGGCGTGGGTGACGTGGCTGATGTCCCGGCTGCCCAAGGACCGCTGGCTGGACATCTCCTGCTGCTGGATCGGGTCCCCCAAGGACAGCAACAGGCCGGGCCCCGCCGCCAGGGGCTACTTCGCTCCCGAGGTGTTCGTGGCCGATCCGTTGCGGGTGGTGTCTGTGGGGCAGCGCATCGTGAACGGGGCGCGGTGCTGGGCGCGTGTCTCCTACGGCCCGCAGGGGTTTGGGAAGGAGAACGGCAAGTACGTGCGGGCCCTGTTCGCCGATCCCCAGGGGCGGACTCGGGAGTGGGATCTGCTGCGGATGGAGCCGGAGGACGCGGAGTTGGAGTGGCTGGCGCGGGTGGCCGAGTTGCACTCGCGGCCTGGTGCGGTGCCGGCGGAGGTGCTGGAGCGGACGCTGTATGGGTTGCGGGCGCTGAAGTCGATGTTCGGGGTCTATGCGCAGGACCGTGCCGACTTCGGGGAGCTGCTGCGGGGGGTGGCGGCGGTGGATTCGATGTGGCTGGCGGACGACGACTTCAAGCAGGCGGGTCCGCTGATGCTGGATCTGCTGCGGCAGGTGATCGTGGCACATGCCGGGCCCGGGGTCATGGTGGATCAGGACGTCGTTCGCCGGGTGCTCGCCGCGGCGGCGAAGGCGGGGAAGGCGGGGGTGCCGTTCCGGGACTTCGTGGACCTGCCGGTGGTGCGGCTGGCCGCGGGGTGGCTGAACGGGGGTGGTGCGCAGTCCGAGGCCGTCGACGCCCTGAAGCTGTCCGGCCCGGATCAGCAGTTGGGCGAGGTGGAGCGGTCGCGGATGTTCTGGGCGTGGGTGAAGACCGTGGATCTGCTGAGCGCACCCGGCATGGATATGGATAAAGTGGACAAGCTGGCCGTGCGGGTGCTCCACCTGGACCCGAACCACGACGTTGAGCCGCACCATCGCGAGCGCCTGCGGGTCAGGCTCACCCAGGCGTTCGTGGTGGGGCGGGACGCGTCCGACCCGGACGTGGCGGCCGCATACGCCCTGGAGGAGGAGTACGGGGCGTTCACGGGCACCGGCTTGGACACGGTCCAGGACGGGGCCCGGGGGAGCGGTCTTGACTTCACGGGGCAGCCGCGGTCAGGGGTGGTGAACCTGGCGCAGATCCTTGCGCCCGGCGGTCTGAAGGACGCGCCGTGGCGGCACCAGGGCCCGAACCAGCAGGCGACCGAGCCGGCCCCCTACCTGGTGCGGATCGAACTGGACGAGCTGGATCCGGACAGCATCCTGCTGATCATCGGCGATAGTGTGCTCCAGATGCCGGTCCGTGAGTTCCTGGAGCTGATGGCGAACGACCTCACCTTGACCGACAAGGAAGAGGACACTCTCATCGTCTTGTCGCACGCCTGGCCGGCTCCCGGCATCGGCGAGGTGGCCAGGCGGCTGGCGCAGCGTCTGGGCCGTGAAGTGGGTTGGACCGACACCCCGACGGACCTGTCCGGCAAGGATGATCAGAACCGGTCGGTGCTCACCGTGCTCGCCGCCTCCGACGCCGTCTGGCGGAAGGCGGAGGTGGAGGTCCCGCAGCCGCCTGTCCCCAACGCCCCGCGCCCCATCCCACGGCCGTACCCGCGCTCCGGGCCCCCCGGGCCTGCTGCCCCCACGGCGGCTCCGCCCACCACGGCCACGACGACCGGACCGACGGCTCTGGGCTCGGCAGCTCCGTCAGGGCTCGCTGCCGCCTCCTCCGCCACACCGCCGGGTGAGAAGCCGGAGGCGACGACCGCCCCTGTGGCGCCGCTCGTGTTGTCCCCGGACCCGGCGTCGTTCCCGGACCCCGCGTCGCTCCTGGACGACGGGGTGCCTTCCGCGCCCGAGGAGTCCGAGGAGTCCGCGCTGTCCGGGGCACCCCCCGCGTCGCCCTGGGACATGGCGCGTATCCGCTACGCCGAGGAGGCCCTCGACTACGAGGAGCGGCTGGCCACGTACCTGGCGGCCGACGAGCGGATCAACGCGGAGTTCGCGAGGGTGGTGGAGGCGTTCTGGGCCCTTGTCCTGCACAACGGGATGGACTACCGGAAGTTCGGCAGCGAACTGCCGTCGGAGAACGGCGCGGTGGGGACGTCCTTCGAAAGCCTCCAGAGAGTCGTGGAATCGGGGAATCTGCGCGAGAGGGCGGACTTCCTCTTCGCCGGGGCGGCCAACGGGCTCCTTCCCGACCTCACGGGGGGCCGGGTGCGCAGGCATCCCGTGGTCATGGGGGAGCGCGACGACCGGCGGAAGACCGAGGCGTACACGCGCTACAAGCAGAGGACAGAGGAACTCCGCGCGCTGGGCATTGACGATGCGGTCATAGCGGAAGAGGTGGAGGACCTGATGACGGTGTTGCGAACGCCGCTGCGGCCGGAGGACGTCCGGCCCCCGCTGAGCCAGGACGAACGGCTGATCGCGGTCAGGGCCAGTGACGGGAAACTGCTCTGGATGCCCGCCGGGCTGTCCGAGGAGCTGCCGATGTCCGCCGGACTCCAGCAGCGTTCCCAGGAGAGCGGCGGTCTGGTGCTGACCGGCACCTCGGGGAGCACCCACTTCATCTTGACGCTCGTCGCCCGGCTGTCGAACCTCGCGAACTTCCCCGTGGACCTCGGCCTGATCAGGGCCGGGCTGGTCAGCACCATGGCGTACGTGGGCGACCATAGCTTCCACGAGGTGATGGCGGGTGCCCAGCTAGTCCTGGACGAGGTCGCCCACCCGGGGGTCCCGGACTACGTGGACGACCGGTACCGGTACCGGAACGTCTATCCGCTGACCGAGGAGGAGTTGCGGGCCCACGTCGCGCGCGACGGGCTCTTCCCCGACGAGCACGCCCTGGCGCTGTTCGCCGAACTGGACGACGCGGCTGAGGAGGGATCGGAGAGCGATGACGGCGATGACAGCTCAGACCGGTGAAGGGACGCCCACGCGGGCGTCAGAACAGCACGACAGTAAGCGAGGACACAATGAGTGAGTCCAACGGCGAGGCCACCACCCCCGCCACCAGCGGTGAAGCCCCAGCCACCGCTCCCGCGGTGGACCCCGCGCCGCCCGAGGAGTTCGTCCAGGCGGCCAAGGCGGCGCCGAACCACTGGCTCTACCTGACCGACCCCACCTGGCGCGGGGAGGCCCCGCCGCCCGAGTTCGCGGTGGTCGGCCAGTGGCGCTCCGACGACAACGGCGAGATCGTCGAGTGGCAGGCCAACGAGGACTACGTGCCATCGCCGGGGGCGCGGGGATGGCCCGAGCCCACCGACGACGTGGACCGCGCCGTCCAGCTCGCCACCACCGGCTACGGCCCGGCGGACGACGTCACCGCCGCCCTGGCCAAGGCCGAACTGGCGATGCTGGTCACGGCGGACGGCCGGCCGGTGAGCGCGTCGGCGGCCGACGGCACGGCAGTGGTCCCGATCTACACCTCGGCGCGCCACCTTCACAAGACCGGCCCGCTGGGGTTCGAGCGGGTGCGGATCGCCGACGTCCTCGACCGGATCCCCGAGGGCCACAACGTGTCCGTCAACAGCTCCGCCGCGGTGAGCATGGTGCTGGTCACGGACAAGCTGGTGGCGGCGCTGGCGGCCGTGGAAAGCGCCCCGGCGGAGGAGCCCCCGACGCAGGAGACGGACGGGGGCGAACGGGCCGAAGCGGATCAGGCCGAAGCCACATCGGCCGGTGCCCGGGAAGAACGAGGAGGACGGGCGTGAGCCGTCCCGGGGGCGCCAGAGCGCGCTGGTTCAGCGGGCGGGGCGCCCGAGCCCGTACCGGGCCCGCCACCGACCCCGCGCCGTCCGCGCCCGTCACCACGCTGGACACGCTGGAGCGTCCTGAGGGCCGCGGACGGGGCGGGGCGCTGCTCGTCGAGGAGTACGACGGCGTCATGCTGCTCCGCTCCCCGGCGGACGACACGCTGTCCACCTCCGATGTCGCCGACCTGGCCCGGGCCCTCTCCGCCGACCCGGAGCGCACCGTGACGGTGGTCGCCGGGGCCGACGCGTCGTCGGCCGGTGAGCTGTGGCCGCGGCTCCGCGGGGTGCTCGACTCGCTCCGCTCGGACGGCGTCGGAGTGGTCCGGCTGGTTCTGGCGGCAGCGGGCGACGACCGGCCGGACGAGCCCGCCGTGGCCCGCCGGATCGCCGACGCCTGGGAGCTCGAGGTGATCGCCCCCGACGGCGTCGCCCTCGTGGTGCCCGGCGGCAGTCTGTTCGTACCGGAGCGGCGCTCGGGCCGGGGCGGCGAGCGCGGCGGCGAGCGCGGCGGATGGTGGCGCTTCGCGCCGGGGGCGGAACCGGTGCGGATCGGCTCGCGCCAGCCGGCCCCCGCGTGGCAGCCCGCGGTCGAGCACCTGCCGGTCGGCACCTCCGGCGGATACGCCGTCGAGCAGATCCCGGCGGGCGTGCTGGTCCGGTCCCGGGACGCGAACCCGCCCCGCCCCGACGACCTCTGCTACGCCGTACCGGCCGACCCGCGCGGCCCCACCGTGCTGCTGGGCGCGCCACAGGACGAGGACGTCCCGGCGGGCGACCTCACCGAACTCCTCACCGCCCTCCCCGAGGCGGTCAGGCCCCGCGTCCGGCTCGCTCCCGGCGGCCCCCGGGACATCCTGCGCACCAGCCAGTCGGTCGCCGACTCGCTCGGCGTCGAACTCGTCGTCCGCACCGGCATGCCGCTGATGTCCTACGGCAGCCCGACCGAGCCCGGCACGGTGCGGTCCGTGCTCGTCGGCGCCGATGGCGCGCCTCGTTGGCAGTCGTTCGTGGACGCCGTGGTGTGCGCCCCGGCGCGCGAGGGCGAGACCGCCCCGAGCCCCCGTCTGTTGCGCTGGAGTCCGCCCGTTCCGGGCCGTGGCAGCGCGGAACACGGTGCCATACGCCTCTCCGATCGGTGGCGGGTCACGGTCACCCGGGCGGGCCTGTGGATCACCGACACCGAGAGCGAGCCGCCACCGGCCACCACCCGCGCGGTGGACCCCGAAGGACCCGCGATCGAACTGGGCCATCCCGGGCAGCCGATCGACGCGACGCTGTACCCCGTGCTGGCCAAACTGCTCGGCGGACTCGGCGCCGACGTGTGCGGCAGGGCCAGGCTGTTCGTGCTCGGTACGTGCGCGGACGGTGGCCGCGAACTGCGCCGCGCAGCCGCGGAACACGGCCTGCGCACGCTCCGCTTCGGGGCCGGCCTCGCGCCCGCCAGGCCCGAGGCGCGGCGTCCCGCCCCGGCCGAGTCCGCCCAGGCGCCGACGGAGCCCGGCCCGGCGCCGGTCGCGTCCGCCCCGGCCGCGGAGGCGGAGCCTGAGCCGGACCACGAGCGCGATCCGATGTCCCTGGGAACGCTCCCCGAAGCCACGCCGCCGGAAACCACCGAGGATCCGCGTCCCGTGCTCCCACTGACGCGACCGTCGATGGTCAGCACGGCGTCGGCCCCGGTCGCGGCCCCGGCCGCGCACGACACCTCCGCCGTGCCCGGCGAGCCTGCCGCGTCCGCCGCATCCGGGGCAGGGGCAGGGGCAGGGCCCGGGCCGGAGTCCTCCAGGCTGCGAGCGGGCGGCCCGGGCCCGAGCAGGCCGCCGGGCTCCGGCCGCGCACGGGACCCCGAGCGGCCCGAACCCCCGGGAGCGGGAGGCCCCTTGCGGACGGGGAGCGGCACGCCCCCACCCCCGATGGAACTGGACGCCATGCTGGCCCTGCTCCGGTCGCAGAGCCCGCCCGACGGTGCCGGAGACGGGGACAGCGCCCCGTCGGCATCCCCCCTGACCCGTCGGCCCGCCCAACCGGGTACCCCGGTGTCGCGCCCATCCCAGGGCCAGGCCCCCCAGGCGACGCGGAACACCCCCGCGACCCCGGCCACGCGGACCCCGCCGGCGAGCCCGGAGTCCTCGGAGCCACCGGCGCTTGTCGAGCCACCGGCGGCCCCCGTACCCCCGGCGGCCCCGCGGTCCACCACGGTGTCGCAGTCCACGCAGGCGCCTCCGTCGACCACGGCGCCCGGGCCCACGACTCCCGCGGCCCCCGAGCCCCCGGCCCCCGAGCCCCCGGCCGCTCGTACGCCGTCCGTGCCCCTCCGCCCGTTGCCGCCGGTTCCGTTCCTGCCGGGGCATGTCAGTACGGAGGCCGAGCGGACCGCCTTCAGGGCGCTCGCGGACGCGGTGTGGGAGCGGCACAGCGCCGCGGTCACCCGCGCCCTCACCCGGATGCCCGCGCTGCGCGGGCCGGAACAGGAGGCGGCGCGCATCGACCTGATCGCGCTCCACATGTACCTGGACATTTCATACGGCCCCGACGCCCCGGATGCTCCGGACACCCCGGCGGCGCCGCTGAGCCATGCCGCGCTCGCCCGCGGCATGCGTACGGGCGACGAGCGGCTGCTGCCGTACGCCGCCTGTGTGGCCTCCGCGCTGCGGCGCCTGCCGTCGTACCGGGGCCTGGCGTGCAGCCGTACCCACGAGGCGGACGGCGGGCTGGTCCCCGGAACCCTGCTGCGCGACCCGGCGCCGGTGTGCGCGCTGCCGCCGGCGGCCGGGGCGCCGCACCCTGCCGGCGCGCAGTACGTCATCTGGTCGGTCACCGCGCGCCGCACGCGCCAGCTGACCGGCCGCCCCGGCTCCGCACCCGGCGGGGACGAGGTCGTCTTCGCCCCCGGGACGCTGCTCCGGGTGCTCGATGTCCGCGAGACCGACGGCGCCCCGCTGGTGCTGCTGCGAGAAGTACCCACCACCGCGTCCTCCCCGTCCGCCGCCGGGGCGGTACCGCAGGACGCGCGGCTCGATGACCACGACCGCGCCGCACTCGACCGGCTGGACGAGGCCCTGCGCCGCCACCGGCCGGCTGCCACGCATGGATAACACGAACGGATACAAGGAGACATGATGCCAAGTCAGGAACCAACGAACCCCAAGGGGCCCGCGGTGCGCCGCGCCGTCACCCTGTCGGGTACCGCCGGTACGCCGGATCCCTCCGCGCTGACACCGCTGGGTGCGGAGCGTACGGAGCCCGGTGCTGCCGGTGCCGTGGGCGCCGCGGCCGAGACGGGCACCGCCGAGCAGCCGAAGGTCTCGCTGAAGGAGTCCGCGTCGGCTGGTGAGTCTGGTGAGTCCGTTGAGTCCGTTGAGTCCGTGACGCCGGGCGCGGCCGGGGCCACCGCGGAGTCCACCGGGACCACGGCGGCGTCCGCGGCCGGGACGCCGGACACTCCGGCGGCCCCGGACGTACCGCCCGCCGAGGCCGACGGCCACGCGGACGGGCACGGATCCGCCGACGGCATGGCGTCCGCCGAGGGCGATTACCCCCCGGGCGCCGACACCGGGGTCGGCGAGGAGGACGAGCCCCCCTCGGGCCGTCCCACCAAGGCGCTGCTCGCCGCCGCCGCCATCGCGGGCGCGCTGTTGATATCCCTGCCGTTCCTGGCCTTCGGGGCCGATGACGACGATGACAAGACCGAGGCGGCGCCCGAGCCCACCTCGGGTATGACGGTCCCGAAGGGCGAGGAGAAGGGCCCCGGTACGTACACCGCCCAGTCGCCCGCCCCGTCCCCCACCAAGGAGAGCAAGTCCCCTTCGCCGGCGGCCAAGCCCCGGTCCGAGCCGAGCAGCGAGCAGCCGAAGTCCCGGCCTGAGCCTGAGTCCGAGCCGAGCAGCGAGCAGCCGAAGTCCCGGGCAAAGAAGGTGGTGCCGGCCAGCAAGCCCTATTTGCTCGCCCCGGACCAGCGTACGAACTTCCAGCTCAAGAACGTCACGACCGGCCGGTGCGCGGACCTGCCCGGCATGGGCAAGGGCAAGCTCGACGGCGCGGTCCTGCAGCACGACTGCCTGAACGACTGGGACGCGGACAACCAGGTCTGGGACTTCGTCCTGGCCCAGAAGGGCAAGGGACCCCAGGGCCGCAATCTCGTCGTGATCAAGAACAGGAAGAGCGGCCTGTGCCTGGACCTGCCCGGCCGCGGCAGCCAGCCGAGCAGGACCGGGCTCAACCAGACCTACTGCAACCGCACGCTCGATGACAACCAGCTGTGGTGGGTCGAGAACCTGGGCGGCAACCGGACGTTCTGGATCCACAACTACGCCAGCGATCAGCGGTGCCTGGAAGTGTGGGGCGAGAAGCCCGACTTCGGCGGCAACGACGCACGTCTGGGCATCTACAAGTGCTCTCCCACTGACGACCACGAGTGGCGGCTGATGTCCAAGGGCGAGTCATGACGGCCACGCGTCGCTGCTGAGCTGCGGCCCCCACACGGTCTACTGACCCTGTGGGGGCTGGTCCCGTTCCCTCTGGTCTTGTTGCGAGGACCGACGGAGGACGAGCCGTGGGTCCGGGGCGGGGCCCGGGGCCTCTGCCAGGGGCAGGACACGGTCCCCGGGACGGGCGTGCGCCTCCGCATCGATATGCGGCAGTCTGACCGTTTCGGTTGCCGAGAGGGGCTGCGTGCTCGTATCGCCCTTGCGGGAGTGCAGCCTGACCGTGTCGTCGTCTATGGACGATGCCGCTGCGGAGTCCGGGCCTGGTTTCGCCGTCGCCGGCTGTTGCCGCATGCCTGCGAACGGATTGCGCCAGAAGTGGGAGCGCGGGGTTCGCCAGTTGTAGCGTAGGGCGAGGAGCCGTAGTCCGAAGGCGAACAGCGAGGTGCCGATGGCGGTGGCGGCGTTCAGCACTTCGGTCTTGTACAGCAGAGCGGCCAGGGTCGCGCCGGCGAGGGCGGGCAGCGCGTACAGATCGCGGTTCCAGCGGAGCAGCGTCGGCTGTTCGAGGGCGAGGAGCTGGGCGAGCACGCCACCGCCGACGGCGCTGGTCACCGCCGCGACACAGGGCGCGAAGAAGTAGCCGAGATCGGTGAAGGCGACGGGGTGACCCCGAGCACCAGGTCACGGAAGACGCCGCCGCCGAGGCCCGCCGCCTCGCTGAGGATCACCGTCCCGAAGATGTCGAAGTCCTTGCGCACCGCGAGGAACGCCCCGGAGAGGGCGAAGGCGAAGATGCCCAGGAGATCCATCACGTACTGGACAGCGCCGCTCAGTTCCGCGATCGGCATCGGTCGGCGCTCCCTGAGAGATAGTCAGCTTGGCGCCGCTGAAGGCGGTTGGACAGGCGAACAATAATACGAAGGTGCTGTTGCAGATTGCTTGTCTCCGCGGCCTGCTACGAGGAATGCGACGGAGTGGTCGGCGACCTGGCGCGCTCGGCGCGCAGCGCGACCTCGGGGTCCGATGCGGCGAGTTCGGCGGTGGACTTGGCCAGGAAGCAGCCGCGGGTGCTGTTGCCGCAGCTGTCGGCGACGTGGCGCATGTGGGTGGCGAGCCGGGTGGCGGCTCCGGGCTCGTCGCCGTCGAGGTCGGCGCGGACGGCGGCGACGGTACCCGCGCAGTAGGCGTCGAGAGCACGGAGAAACAGCTGGTGCTTGTCGCCGAAGGCGCCGTACAGGCTGCCGCGGCTGAGACCGGTCGCATCGAGCAGATCGTTGATCGATGTGGCCGTGTACCCGGCTGTCCAGAAGCGGTCTTGAGCCTTCGCGAGCCCGGTTCGACCGACGTGGCCATTGACGTCGACTACGTCGGAATCTGCCACTCCGATGTGCACATGGCCCGCGACGACTGGGGATTCTCGACGTTTCCCATGGTGCCGGGCCACGAGATCACCGGCATCGTGTCCGCGGCCGGCGCGGATGTCACCGCGAACGCCGTCGGTGACCGGGTCGCGGTCGGGATGCTGCTCGGATGGTGCGGATCCTGCGTGAACTGCTGGGCGGGCCGGGAACAGTACTGCGCGGGCGGCGGGACCCCGCCGGACGCGGGCGGGTTCAGCGAGCGAATCGTTGTCGATCAGGACGTCGTCCACAGCCTCCCACCGGGCCTGGACATGGCCGCGGCGGCGCCGCTTATGTGCGCGGGCAGGTCACCGTGCTCAGCCGGAGCCTGGCCAACGCGGACGACGGCAGACGGTTCGGCGCCACCGCCTACTCCACCGTCGCGGACGCACCGAGCGGCGCCTTCGATCTGATCATCTCGACCGTCTCGGCGGTCACGGACATGGCACCGCTGCTTGCCCTGCTGGATGTGGACGGCACCTTGGTCATGGCCGGCGCGCCGAGCGAGCCGCTGACCGTACCCGTGGGACAGCTGATCAGCGGCCGCCGACGACTTGCGGGCACATCGATCGGCAGCTTCCAGGAAACCCGGGCCATGCTGGAATTCTGCGCCGCGAACAACATCACGGCCGAGACCGAGATCATCACCGCCGACCAGATGAACACCGCCTTCAAACGACTGGACGCAGCCGACGTCCGCTACCGCCTCGTCCTGGACACCGCCACTCTGTGACGTAGGCTCGGCGGATGGCGAAGTATTTCGACGTGCATCCCGAGAATCCTCAAGCGCGCACCATCGGCAATGTGGCCGACAGGATCCGCTCCGGCGCGCTTGTCGCGTATCCGACTGACTCCTGTTTCGCACTGGGATGCCTGATGGGCAATCGTGAGGGCATCGGCCGGATCCGGTCGATCCGGGACCTCGACGACCGTCACCACTTCACCTTGGTGTGTCAGAACTTCGCGCAACTGGGTCAGTTCGTGCACATCGACAAGGACGTGTTCCGCGCGATCAAAGCGGCGACGCCCGGCAGCTACACCTTCATCCTCCCCGCGACGAAGGAGGTACCGCGCCAGCTGCCGCACCCGAAGAAAAAGACGGTCGGCGTCCGGATTCCCGACCACGTCGTTGCCCAGGCCTTGCTCGCCGAGCTCGGTGAGCCTCTGCTGTCCAGTACGTTGCTCCTGCCCGGCGAGGACGAGCCGATGACGCAGGGCTGGGAGATCAAGGACCGGCTCGACCACGTGGTGGACGCCGTGGTCGACTCGGGAGACTGCGGCACCGAGCCGACCACGGTCATCGACTTCTCCAGCGGCGAAGCCGAGATCGTGCGCCGAGGGGCGGGCGAAACTGCGCGGTTCGAGTAGCCGCGGCGACGCTTGGCCTACTCGGCGTCGGTGGTGCGGGGTGCGGAGCGCGGGGTACGGAGGGCGAAGACGGCCATATCGTCGTGGCCGTCGCTGGGGTGGTGGTCGGCCAAGGTGTCCACGAAGTCCTGCAGTGGCAGATCGGCGTGGGCGGTGGCGAGGTGGGCAAGTTCGGCCAGGCCCTCGTCGACGGTGCGGGCGGGGTCTTCGATGAGCCCGTCGGTGTAGAAGACCACGGTGGCGCCCGGCGGCAGGGGGTGGGTGTGGTCGGGGCGGTGCTGTGCGGTGTTCACCGCAAGTGGCAGGCCGGGCTCGGCGTGGAGGTATTTCGCCCGCCTGTCAGGGCTGATCAGCAGCGGGGGGAGGTGGCCTGCGCTGCTCCAGTGCAGCCTCCAGCCGCCGTCCGCAGGTTCGATGCGGGCCAGGCAGGCGGTGGTGACGGGCAGGTCGGTGATGGCGTGCAGGGTGCGGTCGAGCTGGTGCAGGACGGAGCTGGGCGGGGTGAGGCGGTCGTAGAGCAGGGCGCGCAGCATGCTGCGCGCCTGGGCCATGGCGGCGGCCGCGCGCAGATCGTGGCCGACGACGTCGCCGATGACGACGGCACAGGTGTTGTCGGGCAGCCAGAGGGCGTCGTACCAGTCCCCGCCGAGGCGGCCGGGGGTGGGGGCGGGCCGATAGGTGGCGGCGCCGGTGAAGGGGTGCAGGTCGGGCAGGGTGGGCAGCAGGAGGCGCTGGAAGTGTTCGGCGCTGTCGCGGAGGTGTTCGAAGAGGCGGACGTTCTCGATGGTGATGCCGGCGGCGCCGGCCAGGGCGACGACGATGTCCGCGTCGTCATGGTCGAAGGGTCGCCCGTCACGCCGTTCGGACAGGTAGATGTCGCCGTAGATCTGGCCGCGGACGCTGATGGCGACGCCGAGCAGGGTGCGCAGGCGGGGGTGGCCGGGCGGGAACCCGGCGGAGGCCGGGTGGGACGGGATGTCGTCGACGAGCAGCGGCTCGGGGTTGCGGATCAGGTGTCCGAGAACGCCGAGTCCGCGGGGAAACTCGATGTCGGCCAGGTCGGCGCGTTCGGAGGCCGACAGGCCCGCCGTGATGAACTGGCCCAGTTGTTCACCGGACTCGTCCAGCACCCCCAGCGCTCCGTAGCGGGCGCCGACCAGGTCCATGGCAGTGGTGACGACGCGGTGCAGCACCGCGTACAGATCCGTCTCCTGGCTGATGGCCAGCACCGCTTCCAGCAGGCCCTGCAGCCGCTCCTTGGCCGTGGCCAGTTCCCGCAGCTGTGCGGCGATCTGCTCCACCTGGTCATCCAGCCGCGGCTCGAAGTCGGGAACGCACGGCTGTTCAGGTTCCTCCCCTGCACCTGCCATGGTCGACCTCAGCCTCCTCACCCGGCCGCTTGGTCTGCGGCACCGCTCCCTCCAGGTGCCGGCGGCCCTCCCTCGCCCCCCAACGCCCTTCACCGGCTCCGGCACGCGCCCACCGTCTCCTGACACGGCCGTGATCAACCCTCACAGGGTGACGCGACCAAACAGCCCAACCGACCCATTACACCGAAAGCGGCATGTCGCGCCCCGTCATGACAGTGCGGTCCGCCGGAGCTCTCTGGGCGCCACGCCGTACGCGGCGCGGAACGCCCGGCTGAAGTCCGCCGGGCGTACGAATCCCCACCGGGCGGCGATGGCGCTGATCGACCGCCGCCGCAGCCGGGGGTCGGTGAGGTCGGCGTGGCAGCGTTCCAGGCGGCGCCGGCGTATCGAGGCCGCCACGGTCTCTCCCTGCTGCCGGAAGAGGGTGTGCAGCGAGCGCACGGAGATGTGGTGGTGTGCCGCGATGCCCGCCGGTCCCAGGTCCGGATCGTCGAGGTTGTGGTCGATGAAGGCGTTGACGCGGGCGAGCATGGCCTGCCGGCGGGTATCGGCCGGAAGGTCGTCGTAGGCTCCGAGGTGCTGGGCCAGGCAGGCGCCCGCCAGGTCGAGCGCCATCGCGCCTAATCGGCTCAGGTCGCGCGGGTCGCAGTCGGGGCCGTAGGCGTCCAGTGTGGTCAGGAACCGGGCGAGAATCGCCCCCATGCCGGTGCGGGCCGACAAGGGCTGGGCGAGGAGCCGGTGGACCTTGTCCGGCCGAAGCGGCAGCTCCTCGCGTGGCAACTGCATGATGACCACCTGGGTGTGGCGGCCTCTGTCGGGCACCGCGCCTTCGAACGGATGCGACAGGTCGAAGAGCACCATGTCGCCGAGGACCAGCCCGGAGTCCTGGCGCCGCTGGCTGATCCACAGCGGGGTGCCGGAGACGAAGGTCAGCTGGTACGTGCTCGGGTCGGACCGCCGGATGTCTGCCCAGGTGCGTCTCAGATACGCGGGCGGGCTGTTGAACGCGGCCACCCGTACGGAGCCGAGGTCCAGCACCGAGGCCGACGCGGGGAAGCCCCCCGCCGGGTTCGCGCTGCTGAGGGTGAGCGGTGCCAGCTCACGGGAGACCAGCTCACCCCAGAAGGGCAACTGCTCCTCCGCGGGCAGTTCCTCGTTCGACACGTTCAGCCACATTCCGCCCCCCCCGGAATCGTCGCTCCGATAACCCTGTCGTTACTACGGTGCGCCTCGGAGGGGTTGGCCACCCGGTGTGGGTGGCAACATCGCAGGTCAGGGGAGGGGCGAACGGCGGACAATGCCGATTGTCCGCGGACGGCCTTCAGCCTTTCAATGGCCGGCTGCTTACACCGCGACCGGGGCTTTGATAGCCGGGTGGTGTCGGTAGTCGAGCACTTCCACATCGGCGTAGGCGTATGCGAAGAGCGAGTCGGCTTGGCGCAGACGCAGCCTGGGGAAGTCGAACGGGGTGCGCGAAAGCTGCTCGGTGACCTGCTCGATGTGATTGTCGTAGATATGGCAGTCGCCGCCGGTCCAGATGAAGTCACCCGGTTCGAGGCCGGCCTGCTGCGCCACCATGTGGGTGAGCAGGGCATAGCTGGCGATGTTGAACGGGACGCCGAGGAACAGGTCCGCGCTGCGCTGGTACAGCTGGCAGGAGAGCTTGCCGTCGGCGACGTAGAACTGGAAGAGGGCGTGACACGGCGCGAGAGCCATCTCGGGCAGCTCGGCGACGTTCCAGGCGGAGACGATCATCCGGCGGGAGTCCGGGTCCCGGCGCAGCGTGTCGAGAACCTGGCTGATCTGGTCGATATGCCTGCCGTCCGGAGCGGGCCACGAGCGCCACTGGGCGCCGTAGACCGGCCCGAGCTCGCCGTTCGCGTCGGCCCATTCGTCCCAGATGGTGACGCCGTGCTCCTGCAGCCAGCCGACGTTCGAGTCGCCTCGCAGAAACCACAGCAGTTCGTACACGATGGACCTGAGATGCACCTTTTTGGTGGTGATCAGCGGGAACCCCCGCGAGAGGTCATAGCGCAGCTGGTGCCCGAACACACTTCGGGTGCCGGTGCCCGTCCGGTCGGCCTTGGCCGTCCCGGAGGTGAGCACCAGCCGCAACAGGTCTTCGTACTGGGTGTCCGCCACGGCCGTCGAGTCTACGTCGGCTGTGCGCTGTCCGGCGGACAGCGCACAGCCATGAGGTGGTCCGGGCTAGCCCCGTGCCACCGCGATCGCGCCTTTGAGCCGTTCCCCCGCCTCGTAGATCATGTACGGCACTCCGCCGTCCGTGCCGAAGGAGGGGGCCGCCGCCCGGCCGTTCTCGGGCGCCGATGAGTGGGAGTTGTAGAAGACGCCGAGGTGCTTGCGGAGCGAGAAGTCCTTCCCCACCTCGGTGATCATGATGTCGCCGCCGCTCGTCTTGTCCTTGTTGTAGACCACGTACGCGGAGCCGTTGCGCGTGAGCAGGTGGGGGCCGCCGACGTTGATTGCGCCGACGTCGGAGTGGCGCACCAGCGGCGTCTGGGCGAAGGTCCAGCTACGGCCATCCGCGGACCAGCCCCAGCCGATGTCCCGGTGGTTGGTGGTGTTGTTGGTCATGAACAGCATCACGTAGCGGGCGCCGCGAGCGGGCAGGTCGTACCGGAAGACCCTGGCGTACGACGTCTCGGTGGTGCCGGTGGGCATCATGGACGTGTTCAGGACCACCTTGTCGTAGGTGAAGTGGATCCCGTCCTTCGAGCGGGCGAGCCGTGTCGTGGTGTTCTCGCCGTGGAAGTACAGCCAGAACTCCTTGATGTCCTCCTTCCACAGCACATGCGGCGAGGAGACATGGCTGACCGAGTAGTGTGGGTCCCACTTGTTCGACACGATCGGGTTCGCCGGGTACTCCGTGAACGGGCCCTCCAGCGAGTTCCCGTAGGCGAGGCAGATGCCGCCGGGCGCGTCGTGCGGCGCGTAGTAGAGGTAGTAGCGGCCGAGCGGTGAGGCCAGTTTGTCGTAGACGCCGCGCACGGTCGGGAAGATGATCTCGCCCGTCGGGTTGTACTTCAGCTGCGACGGTGTCAGCAGCGTCCGTACGTACGTGTAGTCGGGGAAGCCGCCGGGCGCGGCCGACGCGGACTGCGTCGACAGGCTGCCGAGGGTGAGCGCGGCGCCAGTGGCGGCGGTCGTGCGCAGAAACATACGACGGTCCGGGCCGGACTGTGGCTCTTGCATGGTCGGCTCGCTCCTGAAGTCGGTTGTTGTCGGAAGGGCGTCAGGGCGTCACAGCTGGGTCGCGGCGGTGACGCACAGGCCGCCGAGCGCCACGGCCCATACGTACGGCAGTGTCCGCACCATCACCTGCTGCGGTGAGACGCCCGCGTACTGGGCGCTCCACACCGTCTGGGTGCTGGTCGGGTCGGCGACGCCGAAGACCTGGTTGTACGAGGTGGCCATGCCGAGGACGGCGGTGGCCGGGTAGATACCGGTGGCGATGAGGACGCCCGCGATGCCGGCGCCGAGGCCGAAGACATTCAGCGGGCCGCGGTACAGACACAGCGGCACCAGGAGCGTGAAGACCAGTACGAACAGCACCGCGTTCTGCGGGCTGACCGCCTTGACCAGCGGCTCCAGCGCGTCGACGGCGCCGGGCAGCTTCACCGCGGCGAGCAGGATGCCGATCGCGACGAAGAGTGTGATCGGAGCCGCCGCCACCTCGAAGCCGCCGTACAGAGTGCGCAGCAGGCGGCGGTTCATCTCGCGCGGCGGCGTGGTCGTCACCAGCGCGTACAGCACCCCTGCCAGCAGTGAGGGGATGATGGCCAGTTCGAAGCCGAGAGCCAGGACGAGCGGCACCACGGGTGTGAGGAGCGCGTACCACGGGGCGTCCCCGAGCAGCTGGCGGCGGCTGCGTGGCTTCGACTCTCCCCGCACCGAGGAGAGCGACCACGTGTGCTCCACGCCCCGCCGCCGCGACTCCACCAGGACGTACGCGACCGCCGCCACCAGCGCGAACGGGAACAGCTTTAGCATGAAGCCGCGCACGGTGTCCACGGGCAGTTCCAGCGCCGTGGAGAAGAACTGCCACACCGGCAGCTCGAACGGGATACCCACGGCGATGCCCATGAGGATCGTGCCGGCGGCCGTCACCTTCGGGATGCCCACCGCGATCATGGCCGGGATGCCGATGAGCCCGGCGAGCATCGCCGCGGGCGCGGAACCCGTCACCGTACCCACGAGGGCCGACACCGCGAGGACGCCGAGCCCCACGAACACCGGCCGGTCGCCGCCGAATTCGACGATCTTACGGACCAGGGTGGCCGCGATGCCGGTTTCCTCCAGGAGCTTGCCGAGCCACGAACCGAGCAGGATCGCGATCATCGTGGCTGCCAGCGCGGGCGCGCCCTCCTGGAGCACCGTGTCGAGCACGCTGTTCTTGCCGGTCAGCGGCGCGCCCGCGGCGAACGCGATCGCCACGGCGAGCAGCACCAACGCGAACGCGGTGGGCAGCCTGCGGGTGAGCATGGCGGCGACACCCGCCGCCATGAGGAGCAGAATCACGACACCCATGGATCACTTCTCGCTTTCGGACACCTCTGGTTTGCGGAACATGCGGCGGCCAGCGCCTCAGTGAGCAGCAGGGGGCTGCGGCCCAGGCCGCAGGCGGCGCGGGCGTAGGCGTGCGCGGCGAGTTCGTCGGCGCCCGCGACATGTGCGTAAAGACGGCGCCGCCCGAGCCGCAGCGCGGTGTGGCCGAGCGCCCGCTTGAACTCGGCCCGGACGTGCGCGTGATGGAGCCAGGCGTGCGCCTGCTCATGGGCGAGGGCCGCGGCCAGCACCGACCCCGCGGGGAACCAGTGCCGCCAGCCGTGCTGGACGACGAGCCGTTCGGCGAGGTCGACCGTGTCGACGTACACCTCGACCACCGGCGGCCGCGACCGGTACCGGGCCAGCAGCCCGGCGGCGAGCCCGCCGTCCCGCTCGACCACTCGGACCGGCGCCGGATCGGGGGTCATCCGGCGTCCGAACTCCTCGGCCGCCTCGGCCCATCGGCGCAGGAGCAGGGGATCGCGACCCTCATGCGTGGGCGTCCCCGCGAGAAGCCGCACGGCGAGGTCCAGGTCGTGGTCGCCGTCGTGGCCGTGGTTGGGGCTGTGATCCTTGCCTTGGTTGCCACTCATGCGCGGGACTCCACAACCGCGACCACCGGCTCGTCGGCCGCGCGCGCACGCAACTCGCTGCGGGCCAGCGCGAGCAGCGCCCCGGGTTCGAGCACCCCGGACAGATCCGCGATCCGGCCGCCCACCAGCAGGCGCACCGCGGGCGCCCGCACCCCGCCGTCGCCGTACGAGGTGGCGTCCCGTACCAGCGAGGCAAGCGTCTCGCCGGCCGCGCCCACGGTCGTCGTCTCCACCCGCGCGTCGGACACCCCGAGCCGCACCACCCCGTCCGCGTCCACGACCCGCACCGGCCGCCGCAGTGCGCGCAGCCGGCGCCGCACCTCCGTGCCGTACACCGTGTACGCGTCCGTGCCGGCCAGGATCTTCACCCGCGTCTCCTGCGCCTTGAGGCTGGCGGCGGCCACGCGCAGCCGCTCGGCGTCATCGGCGCGGTGCGCCCGGTCCTGTGTGCGCAGCTCGGTCGCGCCGGTGGCGACGGCCCGTACGGTGCTGGTCTGCGGGTCGACCGTCACCTCGACCTCGACACCGTCGGCCGCGGCGCCCTGCGCGACGACCGCGCGCTCGGCCTCGGCGCGCACGGCGAGGATCTGCTCCTGGGTGGCGCCGGGAATGATCCGCTCGACCTGTTCGCGGACCAGCGCGAGCGCCACCCCGATCGGGCTGATGACCTCGTTGTGCCGGGCGATGCGTCCTTCCAGACCGGCGGCCCGGGCCAGGTGCGGGGTCACCGCCGCCGCTCCGCCGCCCCCGCCCACCAGGACGGCGGTCTCCCGGTCCAGCCGGTAGTCGCGGATCATCGCGTCCACGACCGTCCTCACCGACGCGGTCCCCGCGTCCAGCACGGCCCGCGCCGCGCCCGCCACGTCCATGCCGAGCATGGCGGCCGGCTCGGCGAGCGCCGCCCGTGCCACCTCCGGGTCGCAGCGCGCGAAGTCGCCCTCGGGGACCCGGCCGAGCGCGTTCGCCGCGCACGTCATCGTCACGGCGAACCGGCCGCCCGCCGCGTCCAGGACCAGATAGTCGTCGGGGTCGCCGTCCATCGGCCGCACCGTGGTGACCTTCGCGTCCCGCAGCTCGTCGAGCGAGGCGAAACAGGCGTAGCGAAGCCCGGCGATATGCGCGCTGCGTGGACCGACGCCCGTGACCTTTCCGCCGGAGACACGCACCATGGACCCGCCACCGACGCCGACGGTGCGCACATCCAGGGCGTTGAGATACGACGCCTTACCGAGGATCGTCGCGTGCCGCACGGCCACCTTGCCGCGTCGCACCACGCTGATGTCCGTCGATGTGCCACCTGTCTCCAGGAACACTCCCTCGCTGATCCGCTCCTGCATCAGCGCGCCCGCCACACCCGCCGCCGGCCCCGACAGGACCGTCAGCAGCGGGCGGCGCCGCATCTCGTCCAGCGACATGACACCGCCGTCGCACCGCATCACCATCAGCGGTGCCGTGACCCCGGCCTTCGTGATGGAGGAGTCGACGAGATCGGCCGTGGCCAGCATGCGCGGCAGGATCGCCGCGTTGACCACGGCGGTACGGGTCCGCTTGTGCAGCCCGTACAGCGAGGTGATCTCGTGTGCCGCGGCGACCGGCAGCCCCGTGGGTCGCGCCGCGGCGAGCACGGCCTGCTCCCCTTCGGGCCGGTCGACCCCGAACGGCTCGCTGGCGACGAGGACTTGAGCGCCCGCCTCTTGTACGTGGGTCACGGCGGCCCGTACCGCATCGCTGTCGAACGGGTCCGCCACATGCGCGTACACCAGCGGAAGCAGTTTGCCCGGGGCGAGTTCGAGCTTCCCGAACGTGGCGAGGCGCCGGGTGAACACGGCACCCGCACCCGTGCCGATCCCGATGAGCCCGACCGTCGCCACATCGCCTTCCAGGAGCGCGTTCGTGGCCTGGGTCGTGCCATGCGCCAGGAACGTGACCTCGGCCGGGGTGCGCCCGACCTGTTCGAGGAGACGGTCGAGCGCCTGGACGATGCCGTGCGCGACACCGTCCTCATGGTGGTGGCTGGTGGGCACTTTCACCTGGCCCACCAGTTCGAGTGTTGCGGCATCGACGGCCACGGCGTCCGTGAACGTGCCGCCCACGTCGATTCCGACGCGGACGCGACGGTCAGGGGGCATGTCAGGCACCTCCTTGTGCGTTGACGTACGTATGGGTGCTGAAGGGGGGCTGAAGGGGGCCGGTCAGTAGCCGGACCGGTCAGTAACCGCGGACGTCGGGCCAGCGCCTTTGCACACCCGCCCGGTCCAGCACCCGCCCGAACTCCTCGAACCGCTTGTCCTCCGCCTGCACCTGGTGCGGCGCCACGTCCTCGGCCAGGCAGTGCGCGGCAAGCGCCCCCGCGACCTCGCCGACGTTCCATTCCACGGGGTGCAGGCGGTAGCAGCCGTTGGTGATGTGCGTCGTGCCGATGTTCTTGCCGGCGGGCAGTAGATTCCGCACCCGGCGCGGCACCAGTGCCCCCAGCGGGATCTCGAACGGCACCGATCCGATGTCGATGTAGGTGTCGCCACCGGTCGAGGGGTGCAGATCGATGCGGTAGCCCCCGACGCCGACCGAGTCCCGGTAGTGCTTGGTGCCGTACGGTCCCACGACGTCGATGGCGACGTCCTGCTCCACGACGGTCGTCACCGCCTTGATGCGCCGCGACTCGCGTACGTACGCCGCCTTGGCGAGACCGTCCGCCGTGCCCGTCACATCGGGGCGGATGCGCAAGCCCTGGAACCCGGTGCCGCCGTCCGCCCGCGGTGCCTCGGTCTGCAGCCAGTACAGGACGGACAGCGACAACTGCCGTGCCTCGCGCAGCGCCTCGGCCTGCCGGCCGATATAGGGCTTCAGCCAGTAGTCGTTCAGCGGCCAGTTGACCAGCGTGATGTCCGAGTCGAAGGCTCCGGGCCGGTGCAGCTTGCGGGCCAGGATCCGGCGGAAACCCCACAGCTCCTTGTCCCCGGCGTCCGCGCTCTGGTCCGCGCTGACGGCCAGCGGATCCAGCTCGGGGTTGGGCACGAACGAGCGGGGGACAGGCTCCAGGGTGCGCGGGTCGGGAGCCTGGAACCCGAGCAGCGGCCCCGGCCAGAAGTCGGGGCGGTACGCGCGCCAGAAGTCGAAAGTCTCGGGCCGGTCGATCGTGTGGTTCTCGCCCTCGTGGTGCGAGAGCGCGAAGCACACCGTGATGCCCTGCTGGTTGCCGGGCTCCGCCTGGGCGGGGGCGTGCGGCTCTTCGAACTCGGCGTGCCCCTCGGCCCCGCTCGCATGCTCCACACCCGCCAGTTCGAGCAGCTCACCGGTCTCGGTGGCGTCGATGACGTAGGGCGCGGCGAAGGTGCGCAGGGTGCCGCCGCGCAGATCCCGTACGGTGACGGCCGTGATGGCATCGTTGTCGTGCTCTGCGGAGACGGCCCGGTGCTCGGTCAGTACGGTCAGCAGCCCGGACGCCCGGTGCGGTGCGAGCATCGCCTCCAGGACGGCGAGCGCGACACGCGGCTCGTGGCACAGTTTGCTGACCCGCCCGGCGCCCGGATTGAGCTCGGTGAGCCCGAGCGCTTCGCCCCGCAGCGGATACCACTGCCGGTAGTAGGCCCGGATGCCTTCGCGCAAGGCCCGATACGTCGCCGTCGTGCCGAACCGCTCCACCCACGGGTGCTCGTCCGGCGGCACCGCCTGCGCCGTCAGCTGTCCACCGATCCAGTCGGTCTCCTCGGTCAGCACGACGCGTCGGCCCGCCCGGCAGGC
Organism: Streptomyces sp. NPDC000941; assembly: GCF_053599555.1. Lineage (NCBI taxonomy): Bacteria > Bacillati > Actinomycetota > Actinomycetes > Kitasatosporales > Streptomycetaceae > Streptomyces > Streptomyces sp. NPDC000941. The sequence continues at coordinate 2,818 of NZ_JBSFMM010000173.1, read as the reverse complement.
GGCGAGCGCGGCGGCGACCCCGCCGAGGCCGCCACCGACGATCAGGATGTCCGGCTGAGATACCACAGTGCTCCTTGTGATCGCGCCTGAACTTCGTTCGGCTGCCCCGGAGTCGGTCGCTACGGTGGCGGGATGGGCGGGCCCGCCGTCTCGCCGGCGCGGAACTCGCAGGCCACCAACGGCTCCCGCGCCTCCTCGCCCGCCACGAGCGCGGCGAGCAGCCGGACGGCCGCGGCGCCGAGCCGGTGCCGGGGGATGTCGAACCCCATCGGCACGGGCCGGGCGGCGAGGTCGGCGGGTGGGCTCCCGAGCAGCCCCAGCGAGACGTCGCCCGGGCAGCTGAGTCCGGCATCCCTGACGGCGGTGCTCAGCGCCCGCCACGCCGCCCCCGTGTCCGTCTCCTCGGCCACGAACGCGGTCACCCCGTCCGCGACCAGGGTCCGCACCCGCTGTGCCGTCAGCTCACGCATCGGATCGGCGCAGCGCAGCACCGCCCCGGGCTCGCCCTCGACGCCCGCCGTCGCCAGGCCGTCGAGGAAGCCCTGCTGACGGTCCGTGGACGGGGGCGCGTCGTCGTCCTCCCGTACGAGCACGATCCGGCGGTGCCCCAACTCGGCCAGATGTCCCACCACTTCACGGCTGGCGCTGACATAGTCGGCGCCGACCCAGGCCAGCCCCTCCAGCTCCTCGCGGCGGCCCAGATGCACCACCGGAAACCCGTCGGCGACGAGCCGCTTCAGTTCGGCACGCGGTACGTGCCGGCCGAGGAAGAGGCACCCGTCGGCCAGCCGCACCCGGCTCAGCGCCTCCGGCCCGACGGCGCTCGCGCCACCGGTGCTCGACCCCGTGAACAGCACCAGGTCGTAGCCCTGGGCCGCCGCTTCCTGCTCCACACCGACCAGGAACGGGTAGTACGAGTGCTGTACGTCGGTCGGGAAAGTGGCGGTGAAGCTGAAGACGCCGAGCAGGTTGTTGCGGGCCGCCGCCAGCCGCCGGGCTGCCGGGTCCGGCACGTAGCCGAGACTGCGGGCCGCGTCGAGGACGCGCTGCCGTGTCTCCTCGGAGATCGCCGCCGCTCTGCCGTCGCCGCGCGCCGACAGGACCAATGACACCGTCGCCTGGGACACCCCGGCGAGCCCGGCCACCTCCGCCTGCCGCGGCCGTGAGGTACGGCTCGCGGACGCCGGGTTCCGTCCCGGTTTCGCCCGCTTCTTCGGCTGATCCACCCCTGGCGTCCCCTCGCTCAGCGATCCGTTAATGCGCATTAGTAATACGCATGAACGCACTCTGGCGTGACCCTCACTTCCCGTCAAGGGCCAGGACGGGAACCATTCCTGACCGAGCGGATGCCTGGGCCGCGCAAGCGCCCCCGGGCAGAGTTGATGGCGGATGCCACCACGCGAGGTCAGGAGGTCCGGGTGTGGTGGTCCAGCAAGCGGGTGAGCAACTGCACGAACTGGTCGCGTTCGGCCAGACTCAGCGGCGCGAGCAGTTCGTCGTGGAGGTCGTCCAGGACCTTGTCGAGGCGGCGTAGGTGACGGCGGCCCTGGGGGGAGATCGTGATGATGTTGCGGCGCTGGTCGTCGGGGTCCGGGGCCCGTTCGACGAGGTGGCGCTCGGCCAGTTCGTTGAGCACGCCGACCATGTCGCTGCGGTAGATGCCGGTGCGTCTGCTCAGCGTGGCCTGGCTGCCGGGCCCGTGATCCTGCAGTGAGGCCAGCACGGCGTAGTGCCACTTGCGGGCGTCGGCCTGGGCCAGCCCTTCGTTGATCAGCCGGTCCGAGCGCGTGGACAGCTGTGACAGCAGGCGGCTCGCCCGTCGACGCAGTCTGTCGGGCGTCCTGGGCGCGCCATCGTCGAGCAAGTCCGGGGCTTCGGCTCTGGTCATGGCGCCGATCCTATCGATTGCGTTAGCCCGACTAACGATGTACGTTCGCTCGCGCCGACCTCGTTAGTTCCACTAACGCCAGTCGTGCGAACTCCCGGAAGGAAGATCCGTCATTCCCACCAAGACACTGCAGATTCCCACCCCTGACGGTCAGGCCGACGCTTTCGCCGCATTCCCCGACGGCGGCGAGCGGCACCCTGGGGTGCTGATGTACGCGGACGGCTTCGGCATCCGGCCCGTGCTGCGGGAGATGGCCCGCGAACTGGCCGGGCACGGCTACTACGTGCTCGTCCCCAACTTCTTCTACCGGCACGGTCCGGCACCGGTGATCGAACTTCCCGAGCACATCGGAGAAGAGACCCGGCCCGCGGTCTTCGCCCAACTGATGCCCTTGATCGAGGCGCACACCGCCGAACGTGTCCTGAGCGACGCCGACGCCTATCTCAGCTTCCTCACTACCCAGCCCGAAGTCGCCGCCGGGCCGGTCGCGGTGACCGGCTACTGCATAGGCGGCCTCCTGGCGATGCGCACCGCCGCGGCCCACCCCGGCCGAGTGGCCGCCGTCGCCGCATTCCACGGTCCCGTGGGCGCCGACGGGCCCGACCTCTTCTCCAAGCTCACCGCCCAGATCCACCTCGGCCACGCCGAAGGCGACATGACACCCGAAGCCCTCGGCGAGCTCAACCAGGCCCTCGATGCCGCGGGTGTCGGCTACACCTCCGAGATCTACCCCGGCACCGTCCACGGCTTCACCATGTCCGACACCGACGCTTTCAGCGCCTCCGGGCTGCAGCGCCACTGGGACCGACTGCTCCCCCTCCTGGACCGCACCCTGGCCAACGGCTGAGGCTCCGGCTCGGAAGCCGAACACCTGACGTCGAGCCCGGGGGCCCCCCCCCCCGGGGGCCGGCGGGTTCTTGTGTGTGTTGT
>NZ_JBSFMM010000172.1:0-24075 GCF_053599555.1 Streptomyces sp. NPDC000941 | reverse complement strand
GTGCGGCCTCGCAAGAGGCCGCACCACCCGGCTCGGGGAGGCGGAGATTTCCGCAGGATTGGACGGTGAGCAGGAGTGCCTGGTCAGCGAGGTGCCGGGCGGGTTACCTGCGGTGGTCTCGGCGGGCGGGCAGGTCTGTGTGGGCCTGGTCGTCGATCTCGATGAGGTAGGGGGCGACAAAGCCGTGGTAGTCCGCTTTGCGTTGGGTCGGTAGATCCTGCCAACCGGTGATGCGGCCGCGGCAGTGGCGCGAGCCGCACCGGCAGCGGGCGGCGAAGTGGTCAACCGAGTAGTTCCGCATCGCATAGTCGAAGGTGATCTCTTCACCGGCGGCGATGGGTGCGCGGCCGACGAAGTCGTGAGCGCCGCTGGAATTGAGGCGGATCCCGCAATTCGGTTCACACGAGTGGTTCACCTTCGGGACAAGCCCGCCGTGCAACACGAAACGTTCCGCACCGACCTGGGAGGCGTGGGAGTGGTTGCGGTCCAGTTCACAGTCGATGACACCAACCATCACCGTCTCACCGATCCGGAAGGGCCGGGTGGCAAAAACGCCTTCCCCTTTTCCGTGAGTTCTCCGGAGTTCGAAGCCGTTATCCATCGTCGCCTGCTCTCTGACGGATCAGCACGCCCGCAGGTGACCAAGCTGCGGGCACGACAAATCGACGCGCCGCCGAGGGGCTCCTCGACCGCGGTCTGCTCATCCTTGCAGCACACTCGAGCGGCCATGGCCTTTTCAAGGTCTGGGGGCCGATCCCCATCGAGGGCAATGCTGGAGTGCGCCGGAGATGTGCCGTGGCGATCAGAACGGGTGGGGCTCGGCAGGCGCCGGGCCCTGGGCCTGCCCCGTGGAGGCGGAGGCCGGACTCGCTACGGGGGCCGGTCCTGGCTGCGAGGCCGGGGCCGTAGGTCTTGGTGACGGTCGCTTTCGCGTACGTCAGGGACGCGGCGATCTCCTCGGCGTCGATCTCGACGGTGGTGCGGCGCTGGCTTTCTTTGTCGTCGAGGTGCGCTGCTTGAGCCGTCCGGTGACGATGACCCGCATGCCTCTGGAGAGGGACTGTGCGGCATTTTCGCCAGCCTGTCGCCACGGTGAGCGGCGTAGGAACAGCGGTTCCTCGTCGACGAATTCGCCGCATTCCCGGCCGAAGGCCCTGGCGGTGGAGGCAGGATTGTTCGCTTCAGCCGGATGCCGTCTCGCTCAAGCCTTGATGAGACTGATCAATTTCCTGTCAGACGGGACGGCGGGTTCCCAATTCAGGAACCCGCCGGAACCACCCGTCGTATAGCGCTGCTCGCCTACACGTACACCAGTCGTTGACCCGATCAGCCCGAAAGATGAGGGGGCGGCACCTCCGCACAGGTGCCGCCCCCTTCGCGGTCCGGAGTCGGCGATGGGGCTGAGGGTAGGGTGCCCCGGGCCGACTCCGGTGGTCTGGCGGGCCGGTTACCGCTCCATGACCGCCGCGCGGCCGGACTCCAGGCGGGCGACCGGGATGCGGAACGGCGAGCAGGAGACGTAGTCCAGGCCCACCTCGTGGAAGAAGTGGACGGACTCCGGGTCGCCCCCGTGCTCCCCGCAGACGCCGAGCTTGAGGTCGGGGCGGGTGGCGCGGCCGGCCTCGGCGGCGCTGCGGACGAGGGAGCCGACGCCGTCCTTGTCGATGGTCTCGAAGGGGCTGACGCCGAAGATGCCCTTCTCCAGGTAGGCGGTGAAGAAGCTGGCCTCGACGTCGTCGCGGGAGAAGCCCCAGACGGTCTGGGTGAGGTCGTTGGTGCCGAAGGAGAAGAAGTCGGCGGACTCGGCGATCTGAGCGGCGGTCAGTGCGGCGCGCGGCAGCTCGATCATGGTGCCGAGGGTCAGCTTGAGGTCCACGCCCCGGGCCCGCTCCACCTCCTCGATGACCCGCTCGGCCTCCTCGCGGACGATCTCCAGCTCCTGGACCGTGCCGACCAGCGGAATCATGATCTCGGCGCGCGGATCGGCCTTGGCGTTACGGCGCTCGGCGGCGGCCTCCGCGATGGCCCGTACCTGCATGGCGAACAGGCCCGGGATGACGAGGCCGAGGCGCACCCCGCGCAGGCCCAGCATCGGGTTCTGCTCGTGCAGCCGGTGCACGGCCTGGAGCAGCCGCAGGTCGTTCTCGTTGTGGTCCTTGCGCGACTCGGCGAGCGCGACGCGCACCGACAGCTCGGTGATGTCGGGCAGGAACTCGTGGAGCGGCGGGTCGAGCAGCCGTACGGTGACGGGCAGGCCGTCCATCGACTCGAAGAGCTCGACGAAGTCGTCCTTCTGGAGCGGCAGCAGCGCGCCGAGCGCGGTCTCCCGCTCCTCGTCGGTGTGGGCGAGGATCAGCCGCTCGACCAGCTCGCGCCGCTCGCCGAGGAACATGTGCTCGGTGCGGCACAGGCCGATGCCCTGGGCCCCGAACCGCCGGGCGCGGTTGGCGTCCTCGGCGTTGTCGGCGTTGGCCCGCACCCGCAGCCGACGTACCCGGTCCGCGTAGGCCATGATCCGGTGTACGGCGCCGACCAGTTCGTCGGCGTCGTCGGCGCCCGCGTGCATCCGGCCCTCGAAGTACTCGACGACCGGGGACGGGACGACCGGCACCTCGCCGAGGTAGACCTTGCCGGTGGAGCCGTCGATGGAGACGACGTCGCCCTCCTCGATCACCAGCCCGTCGTCCTTGCCGTCGAGCGCCGGCACCGTCATCCGGCGCCGCTTGGTGTCGACTTCGAGCTCCTCGGCGCCGCAGACACAGGTCTTGCCCATGCCGCGGGCGACCACGGCGGCGTGTGAGGTCTTGCCGCCCCGGGAGGTCAGGATGCCCTCGGCGGCGATCATTCCGTCGAGGTCGTCGGGGTTGGTCTCCCGGCGGATGAGGATGACCTTCTCACCGGACCGGGACCACTTGACCGCGGTGTACGAGTCGAAGACGGCCTTGCCGACGGCCGCGCCCGGCGAGGCGGCGATGCCCCGCCCGAGCTTGCGTACGGTGCCGCTCTCGGCGGCCTCCTCGTCGAAGCGCGGGAACATCAGCTGGGCGAGCTGCGCGCCGTTGACCCGGCGCAGCGCCTCGGCCTCGTCGATCAGGCCCTGGTCCACCAGCTGGGTGGCGATCCGGAAGGCCGCCCCGGCGGTGCGCTTGCCGACGCGGGTCTGGAGCATCCACAGCTTGCCGCGCTCGATGGTGAACTCGATGTCGCACAGGTCCCGGTAGTGCGTCTCCAGGATCTCCATGATCCGCATGAGCTCGTCGTACGAGCCCTTGTCGAGCTCTTCGAGGTCGGCGAGCGGAACGGTGTTACGGATACCGGCGACGACGTCCTCGCCCTGCGCGTTCTGCAGGTAGTCGCCGTAGACGCCCTGCTGGCCGCTGGCCGGGTCGCGGGTGAAGGCGACGCCGGTGCCCGAGTCGGGGCCGAGGTTGCCGAAGACCATGGAGCAGATGTTGACCGCGGTGCCCAGGTCGTGCGGGATGCGCTCCTGGCGGCGGTAGAGCTTGGCGCGGTCGCCGTTCCACGAGTCGAAGACCGCCCGCACCGCGAGGTCCATCTGCTCGCGCGGCTCCTGCGGGAAGCTGCGGCCGGTCTCCTTGGCGACGATGTCCTTGAACTCGCCGACCAGCCGCTTGAGGTCTCCGGCGTCCAGGTCGACGTCGACGGTCACGCCCTTGGCGCGCTTGGTCTCCTCCAGCGCCTCCTCGAAGAGGTCGCCGTCCACGCCGAGCACCGTCTTGCCGAACATCTGGATCAGGCGGCGGTAGGAGTCCCATGCGAACCGCTCATCGCCCGCCTGGGCTGCCAGGCCGGCCACCGAGTCGTCGGAGAGCCCAATGTTCAGGACGGTGTCCATCATGCCGGGCATCGAGAACTTCGCCCCGGAGCGTACGGAGACCAGCAGCGGGTCGTCCGTCTGGCCGAGCTTCTTGCCCATCTTGTTCTCGAGGGCGTCGAGGTGCGCACTCACCTCGTCGCGCAGGGCGGCCGGCTCCTCACCACTGGCGAGGTAGACCTTGCATGCCTCCGTGGTGATGGTGAAACCCGGTGGCACGGGGAGACCGAGATTGGTCATCTCGGCGAGGTTGGCGCCCTTCCCGCCGAGCAAGTCCTTGAGATCCTTGTTGCCCTCGGTGAAGTCGTAAACGAACTTCTGCTGATCTTGTGTTTCCGGCACGGGACTCGATCTCCTCGGCTCGGCTGCCCTGACGGCGGGGAGCGTACCCAGATCAAAGGCTTCTGAGCATGTGCACTCCCCCGTCATTCGGCCGTAACCACCCGCCTGCCACGAGTTCGAAAGTCACTCGTACGAAACAGCCCGCTTCCCAGCTTCTTCAAGAACCGAACACACGCCCACGCTGTGCCCATCCGGGAGGCGGGGCATGTCGCTGTGCGTAATCATTGGTTCGAGGTGTCGAACATCAACAGATGGCACGGAGTGCCATGACTTGGAGAGGTGAGCGCGGCCTTCGACCGCTGAACCACTCCGGGATGGGCGCTCATCTGAGCATGGGTGCTATCAGAGTGGCGCGAATCACGCGCCCTGACGGGCCTTCATCTCGCCTTTTGGATACAACGAGAGGGGGTCCGCTCAAACGAGCGATCCCGCTCGGAAGAGCTGGTCTGGGATACCTTCGCCGTGACGGCAAAGCGAGGCCACGACCCCCTCGGAGTCCTTCGTGGAAAGCGGCGAGCCCTTCCCATCCGCGCCATTCGCTGCATCCGCCGCATCCGCGCCGATGCGGCTGCTGCTGCACGGCGCCCGGCGGGTGCTCCTGGAGAACTGGACCGGCACCTCCACGGTCCCCTCGCGCGGTCTGTACCCGCACCAGTGGAGCTGGGACTCGGCGTTCATCGCCATCGGACTGCGCCATCTGTCGCCGCACCGCGCCCAGCGCGAACTGGAAACCCTGCTGGCCGCCCAGTGGGCCGACGGCAGGATCCCGCACATCGTCTTCAACCCGGCGGTGCCACTGGACGCGTACTTCCCGAGCCCCGACTTCTGGCGCTCCTCCAGCGCGGGCGCGGCGCTCGGCGCGCCCACGGCCGTCGAGACCTCCGGCATCGTCCAGCCGCCGGTCCACGCGCTCGCCTGTCTGCTCGTGCACCGGGCCGATCCGCGCTCCTCGGCCCGCCACGGCTTCCTGGCCCGCGTCTACCCACGGCTCGCGGCCTGGCACCGCTACCTCACCGAACGCCGGGACCTGGGCGGGGGCGGGCTGGTGTCCGTGGTCCACCCCTGGGAGCCCGGCATGGACAACAGCCCCTGCTGGGACGCCCCACTGGCGCGGATCGATCCCGCCCCGCCCGACACCTTCCACCGCGCCGACCTCGACCACGGCGCGGCCACCGACCGACCCACCGATCTGGACTACGGCCGCTATGTGCGGCTCGCCGCCGACTACCGGGACCGCGGCTACGGCGACGACGGCGGGGCCGGTTCGGCGGCGCTCGCCTTCGCTGTGGAGGACCCCGGGGTCAACGCGCTGCTGATCGCCTCCGAACACGCCCTGGCCGAGATCGCCACCACTGTCGGCGCCGACCCGACGCCCCACCGATCGCGGGCGCGGCGGCTCACCGCCGCCCTGGTCGAGCGGCTGTGGGACCCGGCCACCGGGCTGTTCCTGTGCCGTGATCTGCGCGGCGGCGGGCTGATCCCTGAGCTCAGCTCCGCGGGTCTGCTGCCACTGATCGTGCCCGACCTGCCGCGCGAGGTCGCCGCCGCCCTGATCCGCACCGCGTCGGGTCCCCACTTCGGCCTGGGCGGCCCGGTGCGGCTCGTACCCAGCTACGACCTGCTGGGGCGCGCCTTCGACCCGTACCGCTACTGGCGCGGCCCCGCCTGGTTCAACGTCAACTGGCTGCTGGAGCGCGGCCTGCGGCTCCACGGCGCGGCGGACCGGGCCGACGCGCTGCGCTCCGCCGCCCTCGACGCGGCCGTCTCCTCCGGCTTCGCCGAGTACGTCGACCCGTACACCGCCGAGGCCCGCGGCACCCGCGACTTCAGCTGGACGGCGGCGCTGGCGCTCGACCTGCTGGTGACCTCTGGAGGAGTGGGTATGGAGCTGGTGTCGGCGGAGCGGGAGATGGCCGCCGAACCGGAGTAAGACCGGAGTGAGGCACGGCCAGGACGCGCTCAGCCGCCGGAGGTGTCCAGCTCCGCGTCCGCGCTGACGCCCGCGCAGTCGTACGGGTCGTCCAGCCAGCCGTCCGGCAGCACCACGCGGTTGCGGCCGGAGGTGCGCCCGCGCGGGCCGTCCGCGCCCGTCGGCCACTCCTGGTCCAGGTCCAGCTCGCCGAGCAGCGCGTCCAGCTCGGCCAGGGACGAGGTGATCGCCAGCCGCTTGCGCATCTCGGAGCCGACCGAGAAGCCCTTGGTGTACCAGGCGACGTGCTTGCGGAAGTCGATGACGCCCCGCTCCTCGTTCTCCAGCCACTGGGCCAGCAGCTCGGCGTGGCGGCGCATGACCGCCGCGACCTCCCTGAGGGTCGGCCGGGCCGGGGTGCCGCCGCCCTCGAAGGCCGCCACCAGGTCGCCGAACAGCCACGGCCGCCCCAGGCAGCCACGCCCCACGACCACGCCGTCGCAGCCCGTCTCGCGCATCATCCGCACCGCGTCGTCCGCCGACCAGATGTCGCCATTGCCGAGCACCGGGATCTCGGGGACGGCCTCCTTCAACCGGGCGATGGCGTCCCAGTCGGCGGTGCCGCCGTAGTGCTGCGCCGCCGTACGGCCGTGCAGCGCGATGGCGGTCACGCCCTCCTCGACCGCGATACGGCCCGCGTCGAGGTAGGTGATGTGGTCGTCGTCGATGCCCTTGCGCATCTTCATCGTCACCGGCAGCGGGCCCGCGCCGGTCACGGCCTCGCGCAGGATCGAGCGCAGCAGGTGGCGCTTGTACGGGAGGGCCGAGCCGCCGCCCTTGCGGGTGACCTTGGGCACCGGGCAGCCGAAGTTGAGGTCGATGTGGTCGGCCAGGTCCTCCTCGACGATCATCCGTACGGCCTTGCCGACGGTCACCGGGTCCACCCCGTACAGCTGGATGGAGCGGGGCTTCTCGGTCCCGTCGAAGTGGATCAGCCGCATGGTCTTGGCGTCGCGCTCGACCAGCGCCCGGGTCGTGATCATCTCGCTCACGAACAGCCCCTTGCCGCCACTGAACTCGCGGCAGAGGGTGCGGAACGGCGCGTTGGTGATCCCGGCCATGGGTGCGAGCACCACCGGCGGGGTCACCGTGTGCGGTCCGATCTGCAGCTGCGTGGCGGTCATGGAAGAGGTGTCCTCGGGTATGGGGGTCGGGTACGGGGCCAAGGAGGAGGCGAACTCTCATTGTTCCGCACGCGGCGTTCCGCGTACGCCACGGGGGATTGTCCCGACCGTTCGCGCGGCCTGACCCGACTCATCGATGTAGCGTTCAACCATGCCTGAGCTGAGCCAACGGCGGCGCCTGCTCGTGCTGGCGATCTGCTGCATGAGCCTGTTGCTCGTCAGCCTCGACAACACCGTCCTCAATGTGGCGCTGCCCTCGATGCGGCGTGAGCTGAACGCTTCCGTCTCCGGGATGCAGTGGACGATCGACGCGTACACGCTGGTGCTCGCCGCGCTGCTGATGCTCGCGGGCTCGACGGCCGACCGGGTGGGGCGTAAGCGCACCTTCCAGACCGGTCTGGTGGTCTTCTCCCTCGGCTCGGCGCTGTGCAGCCTCGCGCCGAACCTGGAGGCGCTGGTGGCCTTCCGTATGGTGCAGGCGGTCGGCGGTTCGATGCTCAACCCCGTCGCCATGTCGATCATCACCAACACCTTCACCGAGCCCAGGGAGCGGGCCCGCGCGATCGGGGTGTGGGGCGGGGTCGTCGGCATCAGCATGGCGGCCGGGCCGCTGGTGGGCGGGGTGCTGGTGGAGTCGGTCGGCTGGCGCTCGATCTTCTGGCTCAATGTGCCGGTGGGGCTGGCGGCCCTGGTGCTGACCGCCCGGTACGTGCCCGAGTCGCGCGCCCCGAAGCCGCGCCGGCCCGATCCGGTGGGCCAGGTGCTGGTCGCCGCGCTGCTCGGCACGCTCACGTACGCGATCATCGAGGCGCCCGACCGGGGCTGGGGCTCCCCGCTGATCGCCGTGTGCACCACGGTCTCCGCCCTCGCGCTGGTCGCGCTCGTGGCGTACGAGCGGCGCCGCGCCGAGCCGCTGATCGAACTGCGCTTCTTCCACAGCGCGCCCTTCAGCGGGGCGACGGTGATAGCGGTGAGCGCCTTCGCGGCGCTGGGCGGGTTCCTGTTCCTGAACACGCTGTATCTGCAGGACGTACGCGGACTCGGCGCGCTGCACGCCGGGCTGTGGATGCTGCCGATGGCGGCCATGTGCTTCGTCTTCGCGCCGCTGTCCGGACGGCTGGTCGGCAGCCGCGGCCCGCGGCTCTCGCTGCTGCTGGCCGGGACGGCGATGGCGGCGAGCGGGGTGCTGTTCGCGGCCTTCGACGCCCAGGCGACCGACTCCCTGCTGCTGATCGGCTATGTGCTGTTCGGCATCGGCTTCGGCCTGGTCAACGCGCCCATCACCAACACCGCGGTGTCCGGGATGCCCCGCACCCAGGCCGGGGTCGCGGCGGCCGTGGCCTCCACCAGCCGCCAGGTGGGCCAGTCGCTCGGCGTCGCGGTCATCGGCGCGGTGCTCGCCTCGGGCGCGGCGAGCGCGGCGGGCGGGGCGCACAGCGCCGCCTCGGCCACGGCCTTCGTCGACGCGGCCCGCCCCGCCTGGTGGATCATCGCCGGATGCGGGGGCTCGGTGCTGCTGCTCGGGGCCCTCACCACCGGCCGCTGGGCGGCCGGCACCGCCAAGCGCGCGGCCGCGCTCTTCGACGACGAGCGCGCGCCCGTTCAGGCCTCGGCCACCACCAAGGCGTAATCCGGACCCGTTGTGTCGCATACCGGCCGAACCAGTTGCCCCGCATACCCCACCCCGGTATGTTTCGGATGACCTCCGGGACACCCCCAGGGGGTATGAGGATCGAGCGGGCGGGGGAAGCGCGGACGATGAACGTCGAAGGGTTCGCCGCGGACGGCTACGACGAGGTGCGTCGGGTCTTCGAGCGGCTGGTGGACTGCGGCTCGGAAACAGGGGCCGGGCTGTCGGTCTGGCGGGAGGGCCGCGAGGTCGTCCGGTTGAACGGGGGATGGTCCGACGCCGGACGGAGCCGTCCCTGGCGCGGCGAAACGCTGGTCCAGCCCTACTCGCTGTCGAAGTCGTTCGTCACGCTCGCCGCCCTGGTGGCGGTCCGCGACGGCGCGCTGACACTGGACGAGCCGATCGCCGGGTACTGGGGCGAGTACGGGGTCCGGGGCAAGGAGCGGACCACCCTCCGCCAGGTGCTCACCCACCGGGCCGGCCAGCCGCGCTTCCCGGCCGAAGCCGCGGGTCTCGACCTGCTGGACGAGGACGGGCTACGGAAGAGCCTGGCGCAGGCGGCACCGGAGTACGAGCCCGGGACATCGCTCGGGGAGCATGCGCTGACCTACGGCCACCTGATCGACGGCATTCTGCGCGCGGGCGCCGGCACGACGCTGGGAGAGATGTTCAACGATGTGGTGCGGCCCGCGCTGGGGCTCGACGCCTGGTTCGGGGTACCGGACCACGCACTGGACCGCGTCGCCGAACTCGAGTACGCGGACCCCGGATGGCCGCGGCAGCTCCACGCGGCACCGTGGCTCCAGATCCCCGCCGGGGCCCTGGACACGGCGCGGACGAACTCCCGGGCCTGGCGGCAGTCGGTCTTCGGGGCAGCCAACCTGCACACGACCGCGACCGCCATGGCGGTGTTCTTCTCCCGGCTCACCAACGAGGACGGCCCGGTGCGCGAACTGCTGGGGCCACAGCTGCACACCGAGCTGCTCACCTCCCAAGTCACCGGCTTCGACGAGGTCTTCGGCACCGACATGACCTGGACGCTGGGGTTCGTACGCGACAAGGGCAAGATCGCCAAGGGCGGGATCGGCGGCTCGGCCGCCTGGTGGTCGCTCCGGCACCAGCATGCCTGTGCCTATCTGACGCGCCGGCTGGACGATCACTCCCGGGCCGCCCAGATCGCCGCGGCCCTGGGCGACGACCTGACGGTGGTGGGCGAGGACTGAGCGAGGGTGGGCGCTACCAGCCCCCGCCGGAAGGCGCGGGGCCGCCACCGGAAAACGCTGGGCCACCGGAAAACGCGGGGCCGCCGGAAAACGCGGGGCCGCCGGAAAGCGCGGGCCGCTCAGGCCTCGGCGAGCACCAGCGCGTGAAGCCGCTCCAGGCACTCGTGGGTCTCGGCGTCCGCCGGGGTGTAGACGTGCAGCTTGGGCCCCGAGCGCGGGCCGGTCCACAGATTGGTGCCGGTGACCCGGACCGTGCCCACCTGCGCCTGCCGGAAGACCTTGACCTTGTCGCCGGGCCGCAGCACCTCATGCCGGGCCCAGACCTCGCGGAACTCCGGCGAGGCGTCCTGGCACCGCTTCAGCAGCGCCTTCCACGTCGGCTCGGCCAGATGCTCGGCCATCGCGGCCCGCAGCTTGGCGGCCATCACCCGGATCGTCTCCTCCGGCTCGACCATGCTGGCGCGCCAGTCGGCGTGGGTGAGGGACAGCCACAGGCAGTTGCGGTCCTCCGGCGGCACCGCGTCCAGGTCGCACAGCAGCCGCCCGTAGGTGCGGTTGTACGCGAGGATGTCGAACCGCGAGTTCTGCAGGCAGGCCGGGAACGGCTCCAGCTGCTCCAGCATCAGCCGCAGCGCCGGGGTCACCCCCGTGCACTGGCTGCCGGGGTTCGGGTCGACGGCCCCGGAGAGCGCGAACAGATGCTGCCGCTCGCTGCGGTCGAGGAGCAGCGCGCGGGCGATGGCGTCGAGGACCTGGGTGGAGACGTGGATGTCCCGGGCCTGTTCGAGCCAGGTGTACCAGGTGACCCCGACCGCGGCGAGCTGGGCGACCTCCTCGCGGCGCAGCCCCGGCGTACGCCGGCGCCGCCCACGCGGCAGACCTACCTGCTCGGGGGTGATCCGCTCGCGCCGGCTGCGCAGGAACGCGGCGAGCTCGTCGCGGCGTATGCCGTCGGTGGCGGCGGTCACGGTCTCCTTCGCGGTCTCCTGGGCGGTCGTCATGGGACCAGGGTGCCTGAGGGCTCAGCCGGTTTCCAGGTAGTTCTTGTACCAGGATAAGAAGACTCTGGTACCCGGCTGAGCCGGGCGCGAGAGTCGTATCCGTGAGCCAGACAACCATCCGTACCCAGACACCGGCCGCCAGGGCGGCCGGGTCTTCCGGTCCCGCCGGGGCCGCGCACGACGCCGACGGGACCCTGAACGCCCTCGGCCTGTTCACCGTGCTGCTCGGCGCGGCCCTCCCCCTCATCGACTTCTTCATCGTCAACGTCGCCCTGCCCGCCATGGACCGCGATCTGAACGCGGGCCCCGCCCTGCTGGAGCTGGTCGTCGCCGGGTACGGCGTCGCGTACGCCGTACTGCTCGTCCTCGGCGGCCGGCTGGGCGACACCTTCGGGCGGCGCAGGCTCTTCCTCGCCGGTATGGCCGCCTTCGCGCTGACGTCCCTGGCCTGCGGTCTCGCACCGAACGCCTGGAGCCTGGTCGCGGGCCGCGTGGCGCAGGGCGCCTCGGCGGCCCTGCTGCTCCCCCAGGTGCTCGCCACCATCCACGCCACCACCTCCGGGCCGCGCCGCGCCCGCGCGGTGAGCCTGTACGGCGCCACGGCCGGCCTTGCCATGGTGGCGGGGCAGATCCTCGGCGGCGTACTGGTGGCCGCGGACCTCGCGGGCACCGGCTGGCGCGCGGTCTTCCTGGTCAACGTCCCGGTCGCGCTGGCCGGACTGGCCCTCGCCGCCCGCGCCATCCCGGAGACCCGCTCCGACCGCCCCGCCCCCGTCGACGTCCCCGGCACCGCGCTGCTGGCCCTCGCCCTGATCGCGCTGCTGCTCCCGCTGACCGAGGGCCGCGCGGCCGGCTGGCCGCTGTGGACCTGGCTGCTGCTGGCCGCCTTCCCCGTCGCCGCCGTCGCCTTCTACGCCATCGAACGCCGCCTGGAGACCTCCGGCCGCACCCCGCTGCTCCCGCCGAGCCTGTTCGCCCTGCCCGGCCTGCGCCGGGGCCTGCTGATGCTCCTCCCGTTCAGCGCGGGCTTCGGCGGCTTCATGTTCGTCATCGCGGTCGCCCTCCAGCAGGGCCTCCGCTACGGCCCCGTCGAGGCCGGCCTGGCCCTGACCCCCATGGCCACGACCTTCTTCATCGCCTCCCTGATGGGCCCACGCCTGGTCAGCCGCTACGGCAACCGCGTGGTGACCGCGGGCGCGGTGATCCAGGCCGTCGGCATCGCCCTGCTGATCCTGACCGTCCACCAGAGCTGGACCGACCTGTCCCTCGCCGACCTGCTGCCCGGTATCGCCGTCGCCGGACTCGGCCAGGGCCTGCAACTGCCCATCCTGATCCGCGGCATACTCGCCGAGGTCCCCGCGGAACGGGCCGGCGTCGGCAGCGGCGTCATGGTCACCACCCAACAATCCGCCCTGGCCCTGGGCGTGGCCACCCTCGGCACCCTCTTCCTGACCCTGACCCCCTCCATGGGCATGGGCGACGCGATGGTCCGAACCCTGGCCCTGCAGCTCGCGGGCGTCGTGGTGACCGGGCTGCTGAGCCTGCGGCTGCCGCGGATGCTGGGGTGAGCGGCCTTCAGCCCAACCGGGCGACGAGGCAGCCCGGATGCCCCCGGGCACGGCGCGGGGCGAAGCCCTGGCCCAGTTCGCCGGCGGGCCGGGGGCGCAGCCCCAGGCGGTCCCGCGACGAAGTTCGGCGAAGCCCCGGCCCGGTCCCCTCAGCAGCCCCCGGCAGGGCTCGGGCAAAGCCCGGCCCAGTCCCCGGGCATGGCTCGGGGCGGAGCCCCAGCCACATGCCCCGGCCGGGCGGTGCGGGGCGCAGCCCCGCGCGGGGCCGGGACGGGGACGCCCCCAAGGGCCCGGGCGGAGCCGCACATCGGCGGCGGCCGGTCGCTCAGCCCACGCCGAGGAAGCGCAGGACCGCCAGGACCCGTCGGTGGTCGCCTTCCGCGACCGGCAGGTCCAGCTTCGCGAAGATGCTGTTGATGTGCTTGGCCACCGCCGACTCGCTGATCACCAACCCCTCCGCGATCCCCGCATTCGACCGCCCCTGAGCCATCAGTTCCAACACCTCCCGCTCGCGCGCCGTGAGCCGGTCGAGGGGGTCGCGGTGGCGGCGGACGAGGAGTTGGGCGACGACCTGGGGGTCGAGGGCGGTGCCGCCGCCCGCGACGCGGCGAAGGGCGGCGATGAAGTCCTCGACATCCGCGACGCGTTGCTTGAGGAGGTAGCCGATCCCGCTGGTGTGCGTGGTCAGCAGGTCCGCGGCGTAGCGCTCCTCCACGTACTGGGACAGCAGCAGCACCGCCGTGTCCGGCCACTGGCGGCGGATCAGCAGCGCGGCCCGTACGCCCTCGTCGGTGAAGCCCGGGGGCATCCGGACGTCGACCACGGCGATGTCCGGGCGGTGTTCCTCGACCGCCGCGAGCAGACCGTCCGCGTCGTCCGCCTCCGCCGTGACCTCGAAGCCCGCGGTCTGGAGGACCTTCACCAGGCCGATCCGCAGCAGGACCGAGTCCTCGGCGATCACAGCACGCACGGCAGCTCCACGGTGATGACGGTCGGGCCCCCGCGGGGGCTGCTGAGGTCGAAGGTCCCGTCCACGGAGCCCACGCGCCCCACGAGCCCGGTGAGGCCGCTGCCCTGGGCGGGGTCGGCGCCGCCGACCCCGTCGTCGGCGATCACCACGCGCAGTATGTCGCCCGCCCTGGCGACCGTGACATCGGCCCCCGTGGCCTGTGCGTGTTTGGTGACGTTGGCCAGGGATTCGGAGACGACGAAGTAGGCGACGGCCTCGACGGTGGGCGCGGGGCGTTCGGGGATGTCGACGTGCAGCCGTACGGGGAGCGCGGCGCGGGCGGCGATGCCGGAGAGAGCGGCGTCCAGGCCGCGGTCGTCGAGGACGGCCGGGTGCAGCCCGCGCACCAGGTTGTTCAGCTCTTCGATGGCCTCCTTGGCCTCCCGGTGCGCCTCGTCGATGACCTTGCGGGCCTCCTCGGGCAGATCGCCGAGCGTGGCCTTGGCCAGGCCGAGGTTGACCGCCATGGAGACGAGCCGCTGCTGGGCGCCGTCGTGCAAGTCGCGTTCGATGCGGCGGCGTTCGGCGTCGGCCGCGTCGACGGTGCCCGCGCGGCGCTCGGTCAGGTCCTCGACCCGGCGCTCCAGCTCCGTCGCCGGGTCGGGGCCGAGCAGCGCGGTGGCGGCGCGGACGTCGGCCCGTGCGAGGGCGCCGGTGAGCCAGTACGCGAGGGCGAGCAGGGCCAGGCCGACCGCGGTGACGTACGTGGCCGCCATGGCGGTGGGGAGGAACTTCAGCCGCCCGCCCAGCGGGCTCCAGACGAACACGGTCGAAGCCGCCAGTCCCACCACCAGGGCGAAGCACCAGACGAGTGCTCCGCCGCATGCGATGGCCGGGCCGACCAGCAGGTTGTAGCGCAGCTCCGGGCCCCGGCGCGCCGGGCCGGGGATGTCGATGCCGAGCAGGGCCTTGAAGCGGCGCCGCTGCATCCGGGTGAACGCCGGGCTGACGGCGGCCAGGGCGGCGACCGGGAGAGCGACGGCGGCCAGGACGCCCAGGAGCGGCATCGCGGTGTCGCTGAAGACCAGCCATGGCACGCTCAACACCAACAGGGCCAGGAACTGCACGGATATGCCCGCGAGCCCGAATACCGCGTCGCGCCGCAGCCGGGTGAGCGCTGCTCGTGGCGCGGTGGGGAGTCTCATGCGCCGACCTTAGACCGGCGCCTCGGGGCCGGTCGCTGACGCCCGTACCCGGATCGGGGGTGCAACTAGTGCCACCCCCGTTCGGCAACTCGCGTTACCGACAGGCGCGATCGTGCCGGGGAGGCTGGTGAACGTGCCCGAGGAGCAGCCGAGTCGAGTCGGGCCGGAAGGAGATCAGCCCTGATGAGCGCTCTGTACGCCCCCACGGCCCGCCCTGCACGGACTGCCCGCCCTGCCCGCTCTGTACGGGCCGTCCGGACCGTCCGGGCCGCCCGCGTGATTCGGGCCGGGCTCGGCGGCCCGGCCCGCCGTAGCCGCCGGGGCCCCCGGGCCGTGGAGTGCGTGCTGCTCGGCAGCGGCGTCGCGCTCGTCCCCTGGCTCGTCGTCCTGGCGACGACGCTGCCGCCCACCGCCCAGGTCGGTCACTGGAACGTCGCGTGGGTGGGCCTGGACGCGCTGGAGGCGGTCGGGCTGGTGGCCACCGGTCTGCTGCGGCGGCGGGGCGACGACCGCCACCGGCTCACCGCCGCGGCGACCTGCGCGCTGCTGGTGGTGGACGCCTGGTTCGACACCGTCACGGCGGCCCCGGGCGCCGAACTGGCCGCGGCCCTGGCCATGGCCGTGGGCGCGGAGCTGCCGCTGGCGGCGCTGTGTGCCGTGCTGGCCCTGAAGACGGACCGTACAGACTCCACAAACCACGCCGGCCTCACGTCCGGGACGTGGCCCACCACAGGATGACCGCGGCGATCAGAAAGCAGACCGTCATCGCCCACAGCACCTGCCGCCGCGCCCGCGCGTCGGCCGTCATGGTCGGGCTGCCGACCGCGCCGTGTGCCTGCGCGAGGTGATCGAGGCCCTTGTGCCGGGCGCCGCCGTAGGTGATCTGTTCTTCCCAGTCGCAGTGGAGGCAGCCGAGCAGCCGCCGCTGCCGGGCGCCGTAGCCGTAGCTCACCTCGAAGACGGTCCCGTCCTCGCGGGTGGCCGTGATGTGGTGCGTCACACCTCGCAGCACGATTCCAGAACCCCCCGGTTTTCCGCAGAGCCACAACACCGCGCCCTGGCGCCGCGGCAGTCTACCCGCGGCGCCAGGGCCCGTCTTGGCCTGATCGCCTTATGAAACGCCCTGGCCAGCAACCAATCAGCAGCCGATCAGCAGTCGATCAGCAACCGATCAGTCGGCCGCCCAGGTAGGACTGGATCTGGTCGAGGGAGACCCGCTCCTGCTTCATCGTGTCGCGCTCACGCACGGTCACCGCGTTGTCCTCGAGGGTGTCGAAGTCGACGGTGACACAGAAGGGCGTGCCGATCTCGTCCTGGCGGCGGTAGCGGCGGCCGATCGCGCCCGCGTCGTCGAACTCGATGTTCCAGTGCTTGCGCAGGTCCGTCGCGAGCCCCTTGGCCTTCGGCGAGAGCTGCGGGTTACGGGACAGCGGCAGCACGGCGACCTTGACCGGCGCGAGGCGCGGGTCGAGCCGCAGCACGGTGCGCTTCTCCATCTTGCCCTTGGCGTTGGGCGCCTCGTCCTCGATGTACGCGTCGAGGAGGAAGGCCAGCATGGCGCGGCCCACGCCCGCCGCCGGCTCGATGACGTACGGCGTCCAGCGCTCGCCGGCCTCCTGGTCGAAGTACGACAGGTCCTGGCCGGAGGCCTGGGAGTGGGCCTTCAGGTCGTAGTCGGTGCGGTTGGCCACGCCCTCGAGCTCGCCCCACTCCGAGCCGCCGAAGTTGAAGCGGTACTCGATGTCGGCGGTGCGCTTGGAGTAGTGGGAGAGCTTCTCCTTGGCGTGCTCGTACCAGCGGATGTTGGCCTCCTGGATACCGAGGTCGCGGTACCAGTTCCAGCGCTGCTCCATCCAGTACTCCTGCCACTCCTCGTCTTCGCCCGGCTTGACGAAGAACTCCATCTCCATCTGCTCGAATTCGCGCGTGCGGAAGATGAAGTTGCCCGGCGTGATCTCGTTACGGAACGACTTGCCGATCTGGGCGATACCGAACGGCGGCTTCCGGCGCGAGGTCTGCTGGACGGCGAGGAAGTTGGTGAAGATGCCCTGGGCGGTCTCGGGGCGCAGATACGCGACCGAGGCGGAGTCCTGGGTGGGGCCGAGGTGGGTGGAGAGCAGGCCGGAGAACTGCTTGGGCTCGGTGAAGCTGCCCTTGGTGCCGCAGTGCGGACAGTTGATGTCCGCCAGCCCGTTCTCGGGCTGCCGGCCGTGCTTGGCCTCGTACGCCTCCTCCAGGTGGTCCGCACGGAACCGCTTGTGGCAGGAGGTGCACTCGGTGAGCGGGTCGGTGAAGGTGGCGACGTGGCCGGACGCCTCCCAGACCTCGCGGGCGAGGATCACCGATGAGTCGAGTCCGACCACGTCGTCGCGCGAGGTGACCATCGAGCGCCACCACTGGCGCTTGACGTTCTCCTTCAGCTCAACGCCGAGCGGTCCGTAGTCCCAGGCAGCTCGCTGCCCGCCGTAGATCTCGCTGGACGGGTAGACGAAGCCACGGCGCTTGCTCAGGCTGACGATGGTGTCGATCTTGTCGGCGGCCACGGTGCTCTCTTCATTGATGACGGCTGATGACGACGGTGTGAGACGACTGTGTGTCGCTGATGGCGGCTTTGCGGACGGCGTGCGGACGACAAAGCGAATGCTTCAGGTTACCGGCGGCTCCACCCCTCGGATCAAATCGGTAAGCGAAACGATCAGCAAGCGGACCGTTGTTGACAATCGTTTCCATCTTTGTTGAAAATGAGAGTCATGAACATACGCCGCTCCATCATCCCGGCCGCCGTCGCCGGAGCCGCTGTTCTCGGTCTGGCCACGACGCTCACAGCCTGCTCCGCCGATGCGACAGACGGCCGTACGGACGGCAAACTCGATGTGGTGGCGTCGTTCTACCCCATGCAGTTTCTCGCCGAGCGCATAGGCGGCGGTCACGTCCATGTGTCCAGTTTGACCAAGCCCGGCGCGGAACCGCACGACCTGGACATCAGCGCCCGGCAGACCGCCGATCTCAGCAAGGCCGGACTGGTCGTCTACCTCAAGGGTCTGCAGCCCGCCGTCGACGCCGCCATCGGCCAGGCCGAGCCGAAGCACATCGCCGACGCGGCCTCGTTCACCACCCTGGAAGACCACGGTACCGAGGTGGACGGCGGCCACGAGCACGGGGACGACGAGCACGAGCACTCCGGCGAGGACGCGGGCTCCGACCCCCACATCTGGCTGGATCCGGTGCGTTACGCCCAGGTCGCCGAGGGTGTCGGCAAGGCGCTCCAGAAGGCCGACCCCGACAACACGGCCGACTACAAGAAGAACACCGCCACGCTGGTCAAGCAGCTCGGCACACTGAACGACGACTTCAAGACGGGCCTGAAGAACCGCACCTCGGACGCCTTCATCACCACCCACGCCGCCTTCGGCTATCTCGCCGAGCGCTACGGTCTGCGCCAGGAGGCCATCTCCGGCGTCGACCCGGAGTCCGAGCCCAGCCCGGCCCGGATGAAGGCGCTGCACTCGGTCGCGGAGAAGGAGAAGGTCGGCACCGTCTTCTTCGAGACGCTGGTGAGCGACAAGACCGCCAAGACCCTGGCGGGCGATCTGCATCTGCGTACCGATGTGCTCGACCCGATCGAGGGCATCAGCGACCAGTCCAAGGGCGACGACTACTTCGAGGTCATGCACGCCAACCTCAAGGCGCTCCAGACGGCCCTGGGCGCCAAGTGAGGCGCGAAACGACGAGCGGAGGAAGCCGCATGAAGCCGGAACCACCCGCCACAGCCCCCACCACAGTCCCCGCCGAGACCTCAGCCCAGACCGCGGCCCCCGCCGAGACCTCTGCCGAGACCTCTGCGGAAACCCACGCCCAGACCTCCGACGAGACCTCCACCGAGACCTCCGCCGAGACCTCCACCGAAGCCCCCGCCGTCATATCGCTGCGCGGCGCCACCGCCTCCCTCGGCGGCCGACCCGTGCTGCGCGGCGTCGACCTGACCGTACGGCGCGGCGAGGTCGTCGCGCTGCTCGGCGCCAACGGCTCCGGCAAGTCCACGGCGGTGCGCTCCGTCGTCGGCCAGGTGCCGCTGTCCGGCGGTGAGCTGAGGCTGTTCGACACCCCCAGCCGCCGCTTCCGCGACTGGGCCCGCATCGGCTACGTACCGCAGCGCACCACCGCCGCCAGCGGTGTGCCCGCCACCGTCCGCGAGGTGGTCTCCTCCGGGCGGCTGGCCCGCAGGCGGCTGGGGCCGCCGCGGGCGGCGGACCGGGCGGCGGTGCGCCGGGCGCTGGAGCTGGTCGGAATGGCCGACCGGGCCAAGGACTCGGTGAGCGCGCTGTCCGGTGGCCAGCACCAGCGGGTGCTGATCGCCCGTGCGCTGGCCGGTGAGCCCGAACTGCTGATCATGGACGAGCCGATGGCCGGGGTCGACCTGGCCAGCCAGGAGATCCTTGCCGCGACGCTGCGCGAGCAGGTCGCCCAGGGCGCCACCGTACTGCTGGTGCTGCATGAGCTCGGCCCGCTGGAGCCGCTGATCGACCGCGCGGTGGTGCTGCGCGACGGCTGTGTGGTCCACGACGGCCCGCCGCCCAAGGCCGTGGGCCAGCACGCGCTGCCCGGCCACGACCACGTACACCCGCATGCGGCACACGACGCCGAACCGATCCGGACGGGGTTGCTGACCTGACATGTTGGAAATCCTCGACTACGCGTTTATGCAGCGGGCCCTGATCGCCGCCGTCCTGGTCGGCATCACCGCCCCCGCCGTCGGCATCTACCTCGTCCAGCGCCGCCAGGCGATCATGGGCGACGGCATCGGCCACGTCGCGCTCACCGGCGTCGCGCTCGGCTTTCTGACCGGCACCAACCCGGTGTGGACGGCCGTCGCGGTCTCCGCGCTCGGCGCGATCCTCATGGAGCTGATCCGCTGGTACGGCAAGACGCGCGGCGACCTGGCCCTCGCGATGCTCTTCTACGGCGGTATGGCCGGCGGCGTACTGCTGATCAACCTCTCGCCGACCGGCTCCAACGCCAACCTCACCACGTATCTCTTCGGCTCGATCACCACCGTCTCGCGCGAGGACGTGACCGTGATCAGCTGTCTGGCGGCCTTCGTCGTGCTGATCACCCTGGGGCTGCGCCGCCAGCTGTTCGCGGTGTGCCAGGACGAGGAGTTCGCGCGGGTGACCGGGCTGCCGGTGCGCACCCTCAACCTGCTGCTGGCCATCACCGCCGCCGTCACCGTCACCGTCGCCATGCGCGTCGTGGGCCTGCTGCTGGTCAGCGCCCTGATGGTGGTCCCGGTCGCGGCAGCCCAACAGGCCACCCGCGGCTTCGCGATGACGCTCGCGCTCGCCGTCGCCATCGGCGTCGTGGTGACGCTCTCCGGCACGGTCTTCTCCTTCTACCAGGACGTCCCGCCCGGCGCGAGCATCGTCGTGCTCGCCATCGGCGTCTTCGCCGTGATCACCGCGCTCGCCGCCCCGTTGGCCAGACGCCGCGCCCGCAGAGCAGCCGCCGTGGCCGAGGAGCGCTGCACCCTCCCGCTGCCCGGCGCCCGCGCCGCCGTTCCGGGGGCGGGCTCGCCCGGAACGGGCGAAGCGGACGATGTCCTCGTCTGACCGGGCATCTGACCGGGCGTCTCGCCGGCCGTCGCACCGGGCGTCTCATCGGGCGTCCAGCTGTCCAGCCCGTTCGCTCAGCTTTCCCTGGCACAATGGCCACGCGGATGCGCGACGTACGAGCAGGCGACGAGCAGGCGATGTTGAGGAGGCAACTGTGGTGACCGCGGGTCCCCCAGTACACGGCCGGTCCACCAGGCAGCGGGCGGCGGTGGCTGCGGCGCTGGACGAGGTTGACGAGTTCCGCAGTGCGCAGGAGCTTCATGACATGCTCAAGCACCGCGGCGACTCCGTCGGCCTGACCACGGTCTACCGCACGCTCCAGACCCTCGCCGACGCGGGCGAGGTCGACGTCCTGCGCACCACCGACGGCGAGGCCGTCTACCGCCGCTGCAGCAGCGGCGAGCACCACCACCACCTGGTCTGCCGCACCTGCGGCAAGGCGGTCGAGGTCGAGGGCCCGGCCGTGGAGAAGTGGGCCGACGCCATCGCGGCGGAGCACGGCTTCGTGGACGTCGCCCATACGATCGAGATCTTCGGCACCTGCGGGGACTGCGCGACGGCGCCCCAGGCGTAACCCCCGACCTGACGGCCGCCTCAGCGCTGCCGCCTCAGCGCTTGAGGTAGGCCAGTACGGCCAGGACGCGGCGGTTGTCGTCGGCGGACGGTTCGATCCGCAGCTTGTCGAAGATGCTCGCGGTGTGTTTGGCGACCGCGCTCTCGCTGAAGTGCAGGGTGTGCGCGATGGCGGCGTTCGACCGGCCCTCGGCCATCAGCTTGAGGACGTCGTGTTCGCGCGGGGTGAGGCTGCCGGTGCGCCCCCTGGCGTCGCTGCGGGCCAGCAGCTTGGAGATGACCTGCGGGTCCATGACCGTACCGCCGGCCGCGACCGTACGCACCGCGTCGATGAACTGCCCGGTGTGGGTGACCCGGTCCTTGAGGAGGTAGCCGATACCGCCCTCGCCCCCGGCCAGCAGCTCATGGGCGTAGAGCTGATCCACGTACTGGGACAGGATCAGCACCGGCAGCGCGGGGCGGGTGCGACGGGCTTCCAGGGCCGCCTGCAGCCCCTCGTCGGTGTGGGTCGGCGGCAGCCGGATGTCGACCACGGCGACGTCCAGATCCTCCTCGCGCAGCGCGCGCAGCAGGGCCGGGCCGTTGTCCACGGAGGCGATCACCTCGCAGCCGTGTTCCCGCAGGGCGCGCGTCAGCCCGTCCCTGAGCAGGAAGAGGTCTTCGGCGAGGACGACGCGCACGGAATCTCCAAGGTCACGGTGGTCGGGCCGCCCAGGGGGCTGTGCAGGGCGAGACTGCCGTCGAAGGTACCCAACCGGCGCTGTACGCCACGCAGTCCGGTCCCCCGCGCCAGGTCCGCGCCGCCCCGGCCGTCGTCGGTGACCGTGACCCGCAGCAGCCGTGCGCCGCCGTCCTCGTGCTCTACGAATGTCAGGGTGATGCGCACCTCCTGGGCGCCGGAGTGCTTGGCCGCGTTGGCGAGCGCTTCGCTGATCGCGAAGTAGGCGGCGGACTCGACCGCCGCCGGGAGCCGTCCGGGCGGCAGCCGGGCCTCGACATGGACGTCGAGGAAGCTGTCGAGCGCCAGCGACCGTACGGCGTCGCCGAGCCCCCGGTCGGCGAGGACCGGGGGCTGGATGCCGTGGACGAGGTCGCGCAGGTCCTGCAGCGCCCGCGCCGAGGTGTCGCGGACGTCGAGCAGCAGTTGCCGGGCGGCGTTGAGATCGCTGTCCAGGAGCCGGGTGGCCTCGTCCAGCGTCATGCCGAGGGCCACCAGCCTGGCCTGTGCGCCGTCGTGCAGATCCCGTTCGATACGGCGGAGTTCGGCCGCCTGCGCGTCCAGCGACTCGTCGCGGATGTCGGTGAGCCGTTCGACGCGGCGGGCGAGTTCGGTGCTGCGCGGCGCGGACAGCAGGCGTCGGCTCCAGCGGCCGTGCAGCCCGAGCACGCCGGGGGCCAGCCGCACCCCGGCCGCGATGAACGCGAGGCCGAGGGCCAGTGCGGCGAGCATCGTCGGGGTGGAGCGTACGGGGATGAAGGCGTACCAGTTGCCGTCGTCGAGGATCCGCCAGAGGAACGGCTGCACCAGCGCGCCGAACGCCCCGTACTCGACGAGGGCGAGCGGTACCGCGACCAGCAGCCCGCCGAACCACGGCTCCAGCCAGGCCCACCGCAGATCGCGCCAGAACCCCTCGTCGCCGAGGACCGCGGCCGCCCGCCGGCGGGGGCGCTCGGCCCGGTCCGGGGCGAGCGGGTCCGGGGCGAGCGGGTCCGGGGCGAGCGGGTCCGGGGCGAGCGGGTCCGGCGGGCTGATCGCCGTACCCGTCCAGCGGGCGGTCCATGACCGGTACCGGTCGGAGAGCCCGCGCAGGGCGCCCGCGGCGGGCGGCAGCAGCCGGAACCCGACCCCGATCGGAAGCAGCAGCAGCGCGCCGATCACCAGCCCGCCGACGGCGACCACCGCCAGGGCCACCAGCCCGAGCAGCTGACACCTGACGAGGGCGCGCAGCCCGCCGGCCCCCAATCCCCCCATGACCGCCCATCGCTCCCGTCGGATCAGCGCGCCGAGTGCGCCATCGCGGGGATCCTAGCCGCGGGGGTCCGCCACACCCACGGCACCGCCGCCACCAGGCACGCGGCCCCGAAGAGCACCATGGGCAGCACCGCACCGGACTCCTCGTCCATGAACAGCAGCATGCCCAGGTTGATCAGGGTGTGGAAGCCGCCCGCGAGCAGCAGCCGGTTGGCCCGTACGCGCTCCAGGCCGAGCCCCAGGACCACCGACATCGCCACCGTGCCCAGCAGAAACCCGGCCGCGTACGCCGGGGCCTGCGCGAACACCTGGACATGCCACACCCCCCACACCGCGCCGATCGCGGTCGAGGCGGCGAGCGGGCCGAAACGGGTCCGCAGGAGCGGCTGGAGGAAGCAGCGCCAGCCGATCTCCTCACCGCACGCGCCGATCAGCTGCGCCACCACGATCAGCGCGAAGGGGTGGTCGAGGGAGCGCGGATCGGTGGCGTGGGCGTCACCGGTCGCCAGGGCGTACGTGCCCGCGCTGAGCGCGGTGATCAGCGGCGCCGTGGCGAGCAGCGGCGCCATGGCGAGCAGCGGCAGGGCACGCCCCGCCCGCCGCATCGAGGGGTTTGTTGTTGGTTTTGGCCGGCCGCCCGGCCACGCCCCGGCGAGCAGCGCCCGCACCGGGGAAGGCCACAGCAGCGCCACCGCCGCCACCCCCAGCGCGGGCCCGAACTGGGTCAGCTGGATGACCTCCGTCGGTGTCCCCGTCGCGGGCTGCGCCGCGCCCAATATCCCCGCTGTCACAAACGTGACCGCGAGGAACACCCCTGTCTTCGCTTTCCACTTGTTCCACTCGTTCCACTTGTGCATACCGCCAGGCCCCGATCGGATCGAACCGGATCTCGTCGCTGTCGACGATGCCGGTCGGGGAGCCCGCTGCCTCTGCACGTAGCTGCCGAGCAGGGGTGTACCAAGGTGCACCCTCTGGGGCTTCGCCTGAGTCTGCGGTGAGTTTTGGTGACCGACACCCCGCCCGCACCGCCGGGGCGGTTGCCACAAAAACCCCCCAGTGACCGGGGGCGGCGAAC
>NZ_JBSFMM010000171.1:0-24140 GCF_053599555.1 Streptomyces sp. NPDC000941 | reverse complement strand
CACTTCCGTTTAAACTCAACTCCTTTTGCGTGCTGTATCAAATGCATGTTAATTTGGGTTTTTTTTGGCACACGGACACGCCGACGTCACGACGTGTCCGTGTCCCAAACTCACCGCAAACCCAGGCGTCGCCCGCGTAAGTCACTGGCGTTGGTGCTGGATGGCCATGAGGCGGGGAATCATCACTGCCCGCTGGTCCGCTTGCGCGTCGCAAGCGCCGGAATCGCCGCGACGGCGTCCGGAGCGAGATGTTTCCATATGATGCTGTGCTGACGGGGGCACGGCGGGCATTCAATGGTTTCATCTGAGGTGATAATGAGGTCTACGCGAAAATCGTGGTCGGCTTCTGGCAGCATCTCGTCCAATACTTGAAGGGGGTGGACGGTAGTCGTGATGATCGTGTCCGGGCCTATGAGGCCGGATTCTTGGAGTAGGGCTACTTCGATATCGGAGTAGCCAGCGCCTTTGCCGAGTCGCGCACCGTCGAGGTTAACGGCCACGCTCCCGCATACATCAAGTCGACTGGCGGCATCTCATCCAAGTCTACGGGCTGTGCAACTTTTGCTGCAGTGCGGTGCGCGGCGGCCTCGTGCGGCGGTACCGTGAGATTTTCGGGGTCTAGCAGGTAGAACGGCTTTTCGTTGGCGAGTTTCGGGGAGGCCATATAAAGCTGCTTGCCGTCTTGGAGGGCTCGGATGCGTACAGGCAACTGGGCCAAATCGGGCACAGCCTTAATGATGCGCGCGGCCTGCCAGGCGGGATGTTCAGCGAGACGTTGGGCGGCAGCGTCTGCGCCCATGAAGTCTGGGATATGGCCTGCCACGCCCTCGGGCGCCGCATCCTCACGTTCCAGCAGTGCCCATACATGTTCACGGGCGGCTTGTTTAGCCTCTTGGATTTTTGCACTGTTCACCGTTACCTCTTTTGCTTTATGTGGCCGCGATGAGGCTCATAAGCCGGTCGTGGAGGTCATGTACCGCTGGGACGTCTCGCCACGGTTTTAGTGCACGGCCTGCCTGAAATGCGAGGTTGAGCCCGCCGCCGCCCCGGTGACACTCCACAATGGCAATTGCCGAATAGAGTGCGCCAATGGCTTCATCAATCTTGTGTTGATGAATGTAAGCGAGTGCCAGATTTCCCAGTGTGATGGCGTGAGCTTTCGAGCCATCACGCAAAATATTGGCGGTCTCCTCCAGAACCGATTGGGCGCGGGTGGCGTCATTGAGGAACAGGAAGCATGAGCCGGCCAATCGACCAAATTGACTGGAGGAAAACAGTGGTGCAGCGGCGTCACCGGCGACCACTTGGTCAAAATGTTGCTCAGCTTCGGTTAACGCTTTCTCGCAATCTCGCCGCTCTTGCAGCATGGCATGGGCTTCAGCTGCATGCAATACGGCCAGGCCACTCAGTACATGGCTGGCCCCTCTTGTTGCGGCAGCGGTTCTCTGTGCCAACTCTAGGCCGTCGCGAGGGTTCTTCTCCCCGTAGAGAGCAACGAAAGAGGTGCGCAGCATGGCTAGCCCCTCGGCGACCGGATCGTGTAACTGGCGCGCTGCTTCAATGGCTTGGGAGAAGTAGATGCGGGCAGTGGCATGGTCGGTCCTTCCGGAGGCATCCCACACCAATTGGCCCATCAAAATTGAGGCTTCAGCCTGGGCCGCCCATAGATCCCGGCAAACAGTGTACGTAGTCGCATGGTTATGCCAGTGTGCGAGCTGCCCTAAATGCTGCCCAGTCGCGGCGATCAGTGCTGTAGACGGCTCCGTCACGTAGCGTTCGTCAAGGGTTCGCACCTGTTGCCGGAGTCCAGCCACCGCTACTAGGTCGAGACTTCCGGGATTTTCCCGCACATACTGATTCCGTGCTTTATCTTCGGGCTCGCCCATGGCCCCAACGCCACTACGGATCTTGCTGGTTCCGTCAATTGTTTCCAGAGAAGCCTCCCATGGTCGCCTCGGCAGATCGAGCATTGCGCCGGGGATGCCGAAACCATCGGCGATACGTTCGATGACCGCCTGTCCTCGGATTCGCCTCACGCCTCGAATCACGTCACTGACGCGGGCGCTCGTCATCTTGCCGATAGCGGCTGCGATGTCCGCGTGACTCGAACCGGTGCGCCGGTTGACGAGACGGAAGATCTCCTGAAAGTCCCGGACGGCGCAGGCGCGCTGCATGGCCTCGCTCTGGAGCAGCGCATTGGGGATCGTCAGCGGATAGCCGTTGCGTCGGGTCACGCGTTCGCCCATGGCCTACCTAGCAGGGACGGAAGTGGCCTCCCCAGCGTAGCCCCGGGCCCCGGGGCGGGGTTCCCCATTTGGGCCGCAACGGGGTTCCCCAAATGGGGTTGCGGGGTTCCCCGTTCGCTGTTCCCGAAGGCTCGCGCGACCTCGAAGCTCGTAAGGCGGCGCACACCCGCGCCAAGGAAAGGCCCCGGCTGCCGTCCCTATCGGCCCCGGGGCGCGGACCACCTGATCACGTGAGAGAGGCAGGCAGCCGTGAACAAGAGTAGCCACGGTCACCCGAACGTGGGCGCACTGGTGAGAGATACGGCCAACCTTGAATGCGAAGCCTCCGACTGCCCCCGCGCCGCTGACCTTGAGCAGCTTCAATCGGCTTACCTCATGCATCGGGGCGAGTGCCAGACATGCATGCTCCACCGGCCGTGTGAGATGGCGCGACGGCTGGAAGAGGCACGGCGTACGGCAGGGGTGGCATGACCACGAACTGCGCGGAATGCGCCCGCTTGGCGCGCGAGAAGGAGGCGGCGCGCAAGTCCGGAGACCTGAGCAAGGTCACCGACTGTTCCGTGTTGCTGAGGCGACACCCGGACCACGGCAAGAGGGGCGCTTACGCCGGGAAGGGGCGGGCATGACGCGCGCTACCTACCGGTTCCGTGAGTTCACGATCCGGCCCGATCTCCGACCGGAATCAGAACCGATCACGTCCACTGTGCGGTGCGCGACGTGCGATGAGAGCGGACCGACGACGGAGGAGTTCGAAGAGGGCACGGGGTGGGCCGGCAGGCACCTCAAGGCCAACCCGGATCAGGTGGACTACCGGGAACACATCACGCGCCCATACCGGTTCGAGCCGGGAGCGTGGCAGTGAGGGGAAGGCCGATGGAGCGGCAGGGCGCGAAGGGCGGCGGGCCGCGTCACGTCCTCGTCGGTAACGTGCCGCCGGACTGGATTCCGGGCACGGCTGGGGGCGACGTGATGACCGTGCACAAGGTGCACGGCGGCCGCTCGGTCTGCGGTGCCACTGGAGAGGTGGACGAGTGGCGGCGGGCGATCACCTGCCCCGCCTGCCTCACCACCGAGTATCCCGACCCCGCCCCGCCCCGGAACCACTGCGAAACCAGACCGGCCGGGGCGAGTGTCCCCCGACCTGGTCGAGCCCCCTGGTAACACCGGCCCTCTGAAGCGGCCTCCGTCGTCCCTGATTGGTTCCCCCGAGTCGGACGACGGGGGCTTTCCCAGGGCCCTATCCGGCGCGGCGCGCGGTGGCGAGCCACAGCGCGGCTCCCAGCCGGACGCCGTCCGGGGACGCGTACGGTTCCAGCGCCTCGGCGAGTACCTGCCGGGCGCGCTCGCGGGCCGGGCGGTCGGCCGAGGCCAGCGCCGTGCGCAGGGCGCCGGTGCCGGTCATGAACTCCACCGCGTCCCCGGGTGTGTTCCCCATCAGCAGCCGCACCTCCACCGCATCGACCGTCACCCGCGTGAAACCCGCCCCGGCCAGCAGCGCACGCACACGGGCGGGGTCGCTCAGCGAGAACGCCTGCCCCTCGCCGGAGGGTTCCGTGCCGCGCAGCGCCAGGGCCGGGACCCGCGCGAACTCGCTGTGCCGGGGGTGCTGCCAGCTGAGGAAGGCCAGCCGGGCACCGGGGCGCAGAGCGGCGGCCAGATTGCCGAACGCCGCGGGCGGATCGGCGAAGACATGCATACCGAGCCGGCTGACCAGGGCGTCGTGGGAGGCGGGCGGGAAGGCGTACGTCTGCGCGTCGGCCCGCAGGAACCTCGCGTTCCGTACGCCCTCGTCGTCGGCCAGCAGCGTGGCGCGCTCCAGCATCGGACCGGACAGGTCCACCCCCAGCGCCTCGCCCCCGGCGGCCCGCGCGGCCGCCGCCCGCGTGGTGGCCCCGCAGCCGCAGCCGACATCGAGCACCCGGTCCCCGGGCGCGAGGGCGGCGGCGTCGAGCAGCGGTGCCGTCAGCGGCTCCAGCATCGCGTCGTACCGGGGCTGCGACAGTGCCCAGTGGCGTCCCTCGTCGCCGTTCCAGGTCTCGTACTGCTCGTGATTGGCGATTTCCGTCGTCATACGATCAGCCTTGGGCTTGAACCTGGGATCAAGTCAACCGGAAGGGACGGGCGATGGCGCAGTGGACGATCGGGCAGCTGGCGGCGGCGACCGGCGTGCCCACCTCGAAGATCCGTTACTGGGAGCGCAAGGGCCTGCTGCCCGCCCCGGAACGCAGCGGCGGACAGCGGCGCTACGCCCTGCAGGCAGCCTCGCGGATCGCCCGGCTGAGGCTGTGCCAGGAGGTCGGGTTCACGCTCGAAGAGATCGCGACTATGGACGAGCACCGCGCCTCAAGCCCTGACCTGTGGCGCGACCTGGTCCGCGCCAAGCTGGCCGACATCGAACGGCAGCGCGCCGAACTCGACCGCAGAAGCGCCCGGCTGGCCGGCGTGCTGAGCTGCGCCCACGCCGACCTGCCGGAGTGCCCGCACTTCCAGGAGCATGTGCGGGACTATCTCGCCGCGCGGCGGTGATTCCGCGCGGCGCGGGAGCGTCCCGTTCCACGGGCTCAGGAGTACACGTAAAGTGCCCACCAGCCGCTGGGCAGCGACCTGCATACCCATTCTTCGTAGCCGAGGCTTTCCGCGGTCTCGTAGCAGTCGAGACGGGTCCTGCACTGGTAGACAGGCCCACCCGGCCTGCTCCACAAAGGCTCGCAGGAGCCTGTTGCGGTTTCTATGGGGGCAGGTGCCGCCTGCGCGGTGGTGGTGGCACCGCCGGCCAGCACAGCGGCTCCCACCGCCACACTGGTGAGCCAGACTCGTGTACGCATCGAGTGTTCCTTTCAGGTGGTGGGGCCGTAGCCCCGGCAGCGGGGTGAGGCTGCCGGGGCTACGGTGATCAGTCCGTTCAGGTGGCTTTCAGGCCGTCATGTGCTCACGAGTCGATGTTCACCCAGAGCTGCCACTTGCCGCTGCTGGACTGCTTGCAGTCCCACTCGGAGTAGGCGGAGTTCTGCCCGTCGCGGTAGCACGCGGTGTGGGTGCTGTAGGTGCCGACGTAGATCCACGTGTCGAGGATCGTTGCGGCGGCTGTCGTGTTGCCCGGGTCGAGGGACGCGGGTGCCGCCTGCGCGGTGGCGACGACACCGCCGGTCAGCAGGGCGGCTCCCATCGCGGCACTGGCGAACATGAGTCGAGTACGCATGTCTCCCCTTGAGGTTGAAGTGTTGCTGGGCCTTGCGTCACCGATTCCACCCGCCCGCCGCTTTGTTTGGCAGTGCCGTTCTGGCGGCCAAACAATGGCTTGACGTGACCTCGTCGTGTGCCACAGGGCGCGCCTAACGTGACCGTCGGCCTGGTCCGGGGGACTGCTTGGGGGCGGGGGAGTATGGCGGGGCGTCGTGAAGTACCGGTGGATCCGGGTGCGGGGCCGGTGCAGCGCTTCGCGTTCGAGCTGCGGAAGCTTCGGGCGGAGGCGGGCGGCCTCACTTATAGGGCCATGGCGCAGCGGACGGGGTATTCGATCACGACCTTGTCGCAGGCGGCGGCCGGCGAGCGCTTGCCGACGCTGCCGGTGGTGCTGGCCTATGTGAAAGCGTGCGGGGGTGACGGCGCGGAGTGGGAGGCCCGGTGGCGTGAGGTGGTGGAGGAAGAGGCCGCCCGGACCGTCGAAGACGGCGGCGCCGATGGTACGGATACGCCGTACCGGGGGCTGGCCCGGTTCGAGACGGGCGACAGCGACGGGTTCTTCGGCCGTGAGCGAATGACCGGTGACCTGCTGGACCTTGTGCGCCGGGAGCGGTTCGCGGCGGTGTTCGGCCCGTCCGGCAGCGGTAAGTCCTCCCTGTTGCGCGCCGGGCTGATCCCCGCCCTCCGCCAGGGCCAGGTGACGGGTCCGCGGTTGGCGGCGATCCGGGTCCTGTCTCCCGGCGAGCGCCCTTTCGGCGCCCATGCCCGTCTTCTCACACCGGCTGATGCCGACGGCGCTGCGGACACCCTCGTGATCGTCGACCAGTTCGAGGAGATCTTCACCCTCTGCCAGGATCCTGAGGAACGCGTCCGCTTCATTGCTCTGCTTCTCGCGGCCCGCCGGGCTGACAGCCGATTACGCGTGCTGATCGCGGTTCGTGCCGACTTCTACGGCCGATGCGCCGAGCAGCGAGACCTTGCCGATGCGCTGTGCGACACCACCATGCTGGTCGGGCCCATGACACCGGTCGAATTACGGGAAGCGGTGGTGAAGCCGGCTTCGGCCCGCGGGCTGATCGTGGAGCAGGCGCTGACCGCCAGACTGGTTGACGAGGTCGCCGGTGCGCCCGGCGGCCTGCCGCTGCTGTCGCATGTGCTGTTGGAGACCTGGCTCCGTCGCCGTGGCGGCAGACTGACGCTGGAGGCCTACCAGGCCGCAGGCGGTCTGGACGGCGCGATCGCCAAGACCGCCGAGGATGTCTACACTCGGCTCACTCCCCAGCAGGCGGACGTGGCCCGGGGCATCCTGCTCTGCTTGATCAGCCCCGGCGACGGAACCCCGGACACCCGCCGACCCGTCCGCCGCGCCGAACTCGACACCACCCGACACCCCGAACAGACCGCCGTGGTCGTGGAGCGCCTGACACGCGTCCGGCTGCTCACCCTTGACGGCGACAACGTCGACCTCGCCCACGAAGCGCTGATCAACGGCTGGCCCCGGCTGCGCGGATGGATCGAACAGGACCGAGAACGTCTGCGCGTCCACCGCAAGCTGACCGAAGCGGCCACGACCTGGGCCGAACTGGGCGAGGACGGTAGCGCGCTGTACCGGGGCACCCGCCTGACCACGGCGGAGGAACGACTCGCGCCCGACGACCTGACCGCGGTAGAACGGTCCTTCCTCACCGCCGGCATCGCCCACCGCGAGCGCGAACAGCACACGGCGGCCCGCACGGCAAGGCGCCTGCGCCGACTGCGCACGGCTCTGTCCATCGCCGCCGTACTCGCCCTACTCGTCGGCGTGATCGCATGGCAGCAGAACCGGTCCCAGGAGCGCGAACGCATTCAGGCCCAAGCCCGCCGGATCGCGGCGCTGGCCGACAGCCTGCGCGCGACGGACCCCGTCACCGCCATGCGGCTGAGCGCCGCCTCCTGGAACCTGGCCGACCTCCCCGAAACCCGCTCCGCGCTGATGGCCGCCGTGGCACAGCCGGAACAGGATGCCTTCACCGATCCCGACGGGGATCCCGCCGCAGTGCGCTATCTCAGCCCCGACGGCCGCACGCTGGTAAGCGTCGGCGCCAAGCACGTGGTGAAGTGGGATGTCCGCACACATCGGCGCACCGCTTCGTTTCCGGGGCTGGGCGACAACCTCGCTCGTGCCGGGGTGATGAGCGCTGATGCCAGACGGCTCACCCTGCGGCTGTTGGACGGCAAGGTGCGCATCTGGGATGTGCGCTCAGGCCGTGTCCTGCGCGAACGGATGCCGGCGGACGACGGGGCCGAGATCAGCCCGAGCGGGCGCGTCCTCGTGCTGTACAAGGCCAGGCGGCAGCAGGAAGCGGTCCAACTGCGGGACAGCAGCACCCAGCGCGTGCTGCTGGAGCGTCGTATGACTCGCCAACTGTCCGCGTCCGGCGACTGGCAGTCGTACGAGGTATCCGAGTGGACTCAGCAACGGCTGGACCGGAAACGCCTGGTCAGGCGGTATCCGCTGCCCGACGCGCAGGTGAGCCCGGATGACCGCCTGGTTGCTCTGTGCCTGCCTGGTGCCCGCTTGGAGATCTGGGATGTCGCCGAGCGGCAGAGACTGCGGACACGGTGGGCCCCCAAGGCGACGGCGGGCAACTGCATCCAAGAAGACTTCCGGTTCACCCCGGACAGCAGGCGCCTGGTCTTGCGCGGCGCTGCGGGAGTCCGTAGGTGGGATGTCGCTTCCGGGCGGGAACTTCCGCAGATCCGGCACAAGGGGCTGAGGGAGCTCGCGTTCAGCGCGGACGGCAGGTTCATGGCCGCGACAGACGCTGACGAGGTCCTGCTGTGGCGGACTGACGCACCCGGAACCCCCGTCTTTCGGTACGCCCTCTCCGACAAGCTGGTCACCGACCTTCGGCTGGATGTGAAAGAGCGCCGGATACGCTACTTCGCGGGCCGGTCCCAGACCGTGGTGCGCACCCTGGCTCTGGAGGGAACCCTGGACTCCCGTTGGCAGAACCGGTCAGCGGTAGCGGCGTCCTTCAGCCCGGATGGCCGCACCCTCGCCATCGCGGACACCGATACCGGCCGCGCCCGCATTCAGCTGCACGACGGACGAGACGGCGAGCGCCTGGCCGTTCTGCCGTCGGCTGCCTGCCCGCCTCTCCTGGAGAGGGCGAAGTACTTTGTGCCCTGTCCCGTGCATCTCGCCTTCCGACCCGATGGAGGCCTCCTCGCCTACGGCGTCAGCAACCCGGCGCTATCCCTACTGCAAGAGAAGTTCTCCTTATGGGACGTGTCGGCCCGGCGTATCAGCGGCTCGCTGTCGGTGACACGCACCGACCCTGAGGTCCCCGGCGCCCCGGAGAATCCTGTCAATGGGATCCTCTTTCACCCGGATGGAAGATCGCTGGTGATCTCCCGCGAGCCAAGGGACGAGACGCTTGAGATCTGGGATCTGCACCGCGAATCCAAGACCCGTGAGATTTCCGGCGTCGGCGGCGAGGACCTGGCAGCGGAGCCTGGAGGACGCACCGTGGCTACCAACCACGGCCAGTTCCTCGACCTGCGGTCGGGCCGTGTGACACGCCGGGCGCTCACACCAGGGGCGACGACGAAACTGGCGTACAGCCCAGACGGAAGATACCTGGCTACAGGCGATGAATCCGGCCAGGTCACCATCTGGCACAGCACCGCCCGGCAAGCCCTGGGAGCCCTTCCCGCAGCCCCGGCCCGCGACGTCGAATCCAGGAAGGTGACAGCCCTGACCTTCTCTCCCGACGGGCGCACCCTTGCCGCCGCGGGCAAGGACGGCACGCTGCGGCTGTGGGACACCGACTCCAACCGGCCGCTTGGATCCTCACTTCCCACGGCAGGCGGCGCGGTGCTGTCCCTGGCCTTCAGCCCGGACGGCGGCGTCCTGTACGCGGCAGGCGAGCACGTACCGCTACGGACATACGCGGTCGCCCCGCGACAGGTCGCCACCGCCGTGTGTCGGCGCGCCGGGGCGCTGTCGCGGGCCGACTGGAAGGCGCATATCCCCGCAGTGCCGTACCACCGGGCCTGCTGATACGTCCCCGTGGGCAGGAGTCAGAGGTAGTAGCGGGCCACGGACTCCGCCACGCACACCGGCTTCTGCCCGCCCTCGCGCTCCACGGTCACCACCAGCGTGACCTGCAGACCGCCGTCGGCCACCTCGGTCACCGCCGCCAGCCGCCCCGTGGCGCGCAGCCGCGAGTCGACCGGGACGGGGGAGGGGAAGCGGACCTTGTTCACGCCGTAGTTGATCCCCATGCGCACGCCTTCGACCGACAGCAACTGCGGGGTGAACGAGGGCAGCAGGGAGAGTGTCAGATAGCCGTGGGCGATCGTGGTGCCGAAGGGGCCCGCGGCCGCCTTCTCCGGGTCCACATGGATCCATTGGTGGTCGCCGGTCGCCTCGGCGAACAGGTCGATCCGCTTCTGGTCGATCTCCAGCCAGTCGCTGGGGCCGAGGTCTTCCCCGACCGCCGAACGCAGCTCTTCGGGTGAGGTGAAGATCCTTGGCTCCGCCATGTCACGGCCTCCCTGGCATTCGACCACTGTCCGACCACTAAGCGACTGCTCAGCATGGACGGGCGGGCGCCCCCTGTCAACGAGCCACAGCCATGGCGCCCGACGCGAACGAGCCACGGCCAGGGCGCCGGACGCGGCGGCGCGCCCGCCGTTTCCGACGGGCGCGCCCCGGGCCTCAGTCATGACGCCTTCAAACGGTGGCGTACCGCCTATGGGGCCGGGCGGACGCGGTGGCCGAGGTGGACGCGGCGGAGTGGCCGGACTTCGGGGCGCGGCCGGACCTGGTGTGGCGGGCGGCGGCCAGCGCCTCGGGGGTGAGTACCGGTGCGGGGACGACGATGCCGCAGGTGCCGCACATCGGCCCCTCCCAGGGGTAGCGGCCCAGGTTGTCGTGCCAGGTCAGCCGGTCCTGTGTGCAGACCGGGCAGGCCGAGACCGGCCCGGACTCCATCGCGAGGATCAGCCGGCGCAGCACCTCCGCCAGCCGGTCGTCGGGGTGGGCCGATGGGGTTTCGCAGGGCATGATGTGGTTTCCGCCCCAGGTGTGCAGATGCCAGTCGTCCACGGGGCTCGGCTGGCGGATGCCGTGGTGCTTCTCCTGCCGGCGCCGGGCCGCGAAGTCCGCCTCGTACGCGAGCCACAGGGCCCGCGCCTCCTCCAACTCCTCCAGCGCGGTGATCAGTAGTGCCGGTTCGGGGTGACGGTCCTCCAGGGCGATCCCCGCCCGGGAGCACAGATGGTGCCACGTCGCTCGATGCCCGTACGGCGCGAACCGTTCGAGGCATTTGCGCAGCGAGGTACGGCGCGCAGTGATGTGCCTGCGTGGGTTGCGGACGTCTCGTGCGAGTGCTCTGAAACCGGCCATCTCTTTCCACCTCCGCGGGTGCGGACCCGACTCGTTGTGGAATGGACGTAACGGAGTGCGATCCGGATCCCTTCGATTCGGGAAATCCGCAAAGAAGCCGAAGGAAGTTGAGCTTTCCGCAAAAGGTGACGGCTGCTCATCTTCCGAGCCGGTCATACCGCCGGTAACCTCCCGTCCCAACGGCACCCGGGAGGAGCGTACATGCGACGACGAACCGGCAAGCTCACCTGTACCGCGATCGCCACTACGGCCGTACTGGCCCTCGGCGCCGCGCTCGCGGGGCCGCTCCCGCAGCGGGCGCAGGCGGCGCCGGCCGCCGCGGCCGTCACCGACTACTGCCAGGACCAGTGCTCGGACATCCTGCCGCCCGGCCAGAACGGCAACGCCACGCTCGCCGAGATCCTCGCCAACCGCGCGTTCGGCACCCACCCCGAGCACAGCACCGACCAGCTCGGCCCCTACAACAACCTGGTCGCCGGGTATCCGACGCTCACCGATGACAAGCTGACCGACTTCTTCAACGACTCGTCGTTCGGGGTGCCCGCCGACCAGGTCGCCTCGGTGACCAAGCCGCGCGACGATGTGACGATCACCCGCGACAAGAAGACCGGGGTGCCCCATATCCAGGGCACCACCCGCGAGGGCACCGAGTTCGGCGCCGGATACGCCGCCGGCCAGGACCGGCTGTGGCTGATGGACCTCTTCCGGCATGTCGGCCGCGGCGAGCTGACCTCCTTCGCCGGCGGCGCCGAGGCCAACCAGGGCCTGGAGCAGAGCTTCTTCGGCCAGGCGCCGTACAAGGAGGAGGACTACCAGGCCCAGATCGACTACATCCTCGCCACCCAGGGCGAGCGCGGCAAACAGGCGCTGGCCGACGCCCAGTCGTACGTGGACGGCATCAACGCCTACCGCAAACAGGCCAAGGACGGCCGCTACTTCCCTGGCGAGTACGTCCTCACCGGCAAAATCGACGCGATCACCAACGTGGGCGAGATCGAGCCGTTCAAGCTCACCGATCTGATCGCCCTCGCCTCCGTCGTCGGCGCCCTGTTCGGCAACGGCGGCGGGGGAGAGGTGGAGTCGGCGCTGTCGCTGCTCGCCGCCCAGCAGAAGTACGGCATCGCCGAGGGCACCAAGGTGTGGGAGTCCTTCCGGGAGCGCGACGACCCCGAGGCCGCGCTGACCGTGCACGACGGCACCAGCTTCCCGTACGCGGGCAAACCGGCGAACGCCAAGGGCACCGCCCTGCCCGACCCCGGCTCGGTCACCCCGGAACAACTGGTCTTCGACAAGACCGGCAGCGCCAAGACCGGCGCGAGGCAGCAGGTCAAGGCCCCGAAGAAACTGGAGGCACTGCGCGGCATCTACGACGACGGCGTGCTGCCCCGTGATCTGTTCAGCCGTAAGCACGGCATGTCCAACGCGCTCCTGGTCTCCGGCAAATACACCGCGAGCGGCCATCCCGTCGCCGTCTTCGGCCCGCAGACCGGCTACTTCGCCCCGCAGCTGCTGATGCTCCAGGAGCTCCAGGGCCCGGGCATCAGCGCCCGCGGCGCCTCCTTCGCGGGCGTGGGGATGTACATCCAGCTGGGCCGCGGCCAGGACTACGCCTGGAGCGCCACCACCTCCGCCCAGGACGTCACCGACACCTTCGCCGTCGAGCTGTGCACACCGGACGGCTCCACCCCGACGAAGGACTCGACGTACTACCGCTACCACGGCTCCTGCCTGCCGATGGAGAAGATCGAGCGCCGTAACGCCTGGAAGCCGACCCTCGCCGACTCCACCGCCGAAGGCTCGTACCGGATGCAGGTCTACCGCACCAAGTACGGTCTTGTGACCCATCGCGCGACGGTCGACGGCAAACCCGTCGCCTACACCCTGCTGCGCGCCAGCTACCGCCACGAGGCCGATTCGATCGTCGGCTTCCAGATGCTCAACGACCCCGGCTATGTGAAGGACGCCAAGTCCTTCCAGAGCGCCGCGCAGCACATCAACTACACCTTCAACTGGTTCTACGCCGACTCCCGGCAGACCGCCTACTACAACAGCGGGCTGAACATGGTCCGGGCGGCGGACGTGGACCCCTCGCTTCCGATCAAGGGTGAGGCGGCGTACGAGTGGCGGGACTTCGACCCGACGGTCAACACCGCCGCCTACGCCCCGCCCGCCCAGCACCCCCAGTCCATCGACCAGGACTACTACGTGAGCTGGAACAACCGGCAGGCCAAGGGCTACACCGCGGCTGGCTTCGGCAACGGCTCGGTGCACCGCGGCAACCTCCTCGACGACCGGGTGCGGGCGCTGGTGAAGAAGGGCGGGGTGACCCGCGCCGCGCTCACCCGCGCCATGGCCGAGGCGGCCGTCGCCGATCTGCGCGGCGAGGACGTGCTGCCGGAGCTGCTGAAGGTCCTGCGCAGCGCGCCGGTCACCGATCCGCAGGCGGCCAAGGCCGTACAGCAGTTGGAGTCCTGGCAGACGGCGGGCGCCCAGCGCCGTGAGACATCCGCCGGCTCGCACACCTATGGACACACCGACGCCGTACGGATTATGGACGCATGGTGGCCGCTTCTGGTGGAGGCAGAGTTCAAACCTCAGCTGGGCACCGATCTGTACGATGCGCTGCGCGCCAATCTGACCGTCGACGAGGCGCCCTCGGCCGGCCACGGCCCCACCGGCTCGCACGCCGGATCCTCCTTCCAGTACGGCTGGTGGTCCTACGTCGACAAGGACCTGCGCGCGGTCCTCGGCGAGGACGTCCAGGGTCCGCTCGCCAAGAAGTACTGCGGCGCCGGCGATCTGTCCGCATGCCGTGACGCCCTCCTGACCAGCCTCAAACAGGCCGCGGCCAAGCCCGCCACGGAGGTCTACCCCGGCGACGCCAACTGCTCGGCGGGCGACCAGTGGTGCGCCGACTCGATCATCCAGCGCCCGCTGGGCGGGGTCACCCACGACAAGGTGCACTGGCAGAACCGGCCGACGTACCAGCAGGTCGTGGAGTTCCCCACGCACCGCTGACGGCCTCGCGCCCCAACCTCGCGCCGCGGCGGGTCGGCGCAACGGCCCGCCGCGGCGCCGGTGCGTCGGCCGTGCCCGAACCGCCCCGTCCTTGCCCGCTGCCGTCGTCGGCGGCAGCTGCGGGAATTGCCAAATCCCCCGGCGGAATGCGTCGGCCGAATTCCCGAATACAAACCTCAAGAAAATTGCCGCTGTTCTCTCGATCAGTTTGCCGAAGTCCATTGGACTATGCTGCGAAGCCGGAATTCGTAAGCTCGAAGCGGAAGGCCGGCATGCCCTTAAACCCCCGGTGGCAGTACCCCACGGCACTGCTCGACACCACGATGGACCAGCTCCGCACGCTGCTCGCGGTCCACGAGGCGGGTACCGCACTGGGCGCGGCCCGGCTGCTGGGGCGGGAACAGTCCAGCGTTCAGAAACAACTCGACACCATG
Source organism: Streptomyces sp. NPDC000941 (assembly GCF_053599555.1). Taxonomy (NCBI): domain Bacteria; kingdom Bacillati; phylum Actinomycetota; class Actinomycetes; order Kitasatosporales; family Streptomycetaceae; genus Streptomyces; species Streptomyces sp. NPDC000941. The sequence goes on along the minus strand of NZ_JBSFMM010000171.1, from coordinate 9,864 downwards.
AACCGGAACTTCGGCGCGCTGTGCGGTGAACCGCTCGTACTCAAGCGCGGCCGGAGCCGTAACGTGCTCTTCACCCCCACCGGGGAAGCCCTGGCCAAACTCGCGCGCGGCACGCTGCAGGACTGGCTGGACTCGGTGCACGGCTGCCGCCGCCGGCTCGGCAGCCGGCTGAACGTGGGCTCCACCCGCTACACCCTCGGCTTTCTGCTCAACGCCGTGGAACTGGTCACCGAAGACTTCGAGAGCCGTGACGTGGAGCTCAAGGTCGAGCATGTGCGCACCCGCGATCTGCTGGACCGGCTCGGCTCCAAGGAACTCGACCTGGTCTGCGGCTCCGTGCTGACCACCGGGGACGGGGACAGCCGGCTGGACGGCTTCGAGGTGATGGAGTGGCGGCGCAGCGGGCTCTCCCTGGTGACCAACCTCGCCGAGGACGAGCTGCCGGGCCCCGGGCTCTCGGTCCGCGAACTCCCCGGGCTGCCGCTCGCGGTCTCCGCCGACGGCCTGATACCCGGCTTTCTGCGCGGCTGGTTCGGCGCCCGCTATCGCCAGGAGCTGCATATCGCGGCCGAGATCGACACCGTGCAGTACGGCCTGGAACTGCTCTCCTCGGGCGTGCTGCGAGGCTGTGTGCTGGTGACCCAGGGGATCGGCGAAGCCGTCGCCGACGGGCGGCTGCAGAGCGGCGCGGGACTGCGGACGCTTCAGCTGGCGGATGACCTCGGGCCGGATCTGGCCGTGCTGGTCGGGGTGTTCGTACGCGGCGGGGAGCGCACCGCGTGGGACGCAGCCCATCCGCTCAACGTCCTGTGGGACGCCCTGGCGGGCGAGAACGCCCGCTGGCGGAGCGTGATGAAGAAGCCGGGCGGGGACGGGGAGGGCCCGGGCGGCGGGGAGAGCGGCAACTAGACCCTGCCCGCCCGGGCGCCCTGTCTGCCCAGCCGTGCGTCTGCCCGTCTGCCCGCGTGCCCGTCTGCCCGCGTGCCCGTCTGCTCGCGTGCCCGCCTGCCCTGGCCGCGCGGTACCGCGGCGCTTCCCTTCCGTACCCCCCCCCCGCGCTTCCCTTCCGTACCCCGTCGTGCCCCTTCCGTTTACACATACCGACTGGTTAGTCTGCCGGGCAGCTGAGCGACGCGGCTGAGTGACGCAGTCGACCCCCGGCCGAAGGAGCATGCGTGGATACCGTGCGTGGAGACGCCGTACGCGGAGACGCCGCACGTGGGAACGCCGTACGTGGCGCGCGAACCGTGGTCACCGGGGCAGGAGGCGGTATCGGTGCCGCCCTGGCCCGCCGGTTCGCCGCCGAGGGCGCGCGTGTCGTGGTCAACGACCTCGACGCCGACAAGGCGAAGGCCGTCGCCGACGAGATCGGCGCGGTAGCCGTGCCGGGCGACGCCTCCCGCGTGGTGCCCGAGGCGCGGGCGGCGCTCGGCGGGGGCATCGACATCTACTGCGCCAACGCCGGCGTCGCCCCCGTCGGCGGCCCCGAGGCCGACGAACTGCTGTGGGCGGACGCCTGGGACGTCAACGTCATGGCGCATGTCCGGGCGGCCCGTGAGCTGCTGCCCGAGTGGCTGGAGCGAGGCAGCGGCCGCTTTGTCTCCACCGTCTCCGCCGCCGGTCTGCTGACCATGGTCGGCTCGGCCCCGTACAGCGTCTCCAAGCACGCCGCGCTCGCCTTCGCCGAATGGCTGTCCACGACCTACCGCCACCGCGGCGTCAGCGTTCACGCGATCTGTCCGCAGGGCGTCCGCACCGATATGCTGCGCGCCACCGGGGCCACCGGCGACCTCATCCTCGTGCCCACGGCGATCGAGCCCGAGCAGGTCGCCGACGCCCTCTTCGACGGGATCGCGCAGGACCGCTTCCTGATCCTTCCGCACCCCGAGGTCGCCGAGTACTACGCGGCCCGCGCCACCGACACCGACCGCTGGCTCACCCACATGAACCACCTTCAGCGCAAGGTCGAAGAGGCCGCCGGCTGATCCGACCGTACGGACGCCCCCGCACCCCATCCCCCGAGCAGACATTCCCCCGAGCAGACAGGGCCGCCCTCATGACCTCGTACCAGGACCAGCCATGGCTCGCTCAGCTCAACGAGGTGCAGCGCCAACCGATCCGGCCCCGGCCCAGCGTGCTGCACGCCTTCCGGGACGCCGTGCGGACCAGGCCCGACCGGGCCGCGCTCGCCTACTTCGACGGGCGGGTGACCTACCGGGAGGCCGACGAGCTCTCCGACGGCATCGCCGGCCATCTCGCCGCGCGCGGCTTCAGGCCCGGCGACCGGCTCGCGATCATGCTGCAGAACACCCCGCACTTCGTGCTCGCCCTGCTCGGCGCGTGGAAGGCGGGCGGCACGGTGGTGCCGGTCAACCCCATGTACAAGGGGGGCGAGCTCGGCCATATCCTGGCCGACGCCGAGGTGAGCGCCCTGGTGTGCTCGGGCCACGCCTGGGAGGAGTACGCGCGCGAAGCGGCCGCCGCCGTCCCCTCCGTACGCATCGCGCTCACCGCCGACGCGTACGACTTCCAGACCCGCGACGACGTCCGCGTCCTCACCCATCGGCGCATCCCCGCGCCCGAGGACACCGACGATCTGCTGGCGGCCGCCCGCGGCGGCGCGGCGCGGCCGGATGTGCCGGAGCCCGGCCTCGACGACATCGCGCTGATCAGCTACACCTCGGGGACCAGCGGCACCCCCAAGGGCGCCCTGAACACCCACGGCAACATCTCCTACAACGCCGACCGGCAGCATATCGGCCACGAGATGCCCGACGGCTCCACGATCTTCGTGCTCGCGCCGCTGTTCCACATCACCGGCATGGTCTGCGAGCTGGCCGCCTCCATCGCGGACGCCGGAACCCTCGCCATGGCCTACCGCTTCGAGCCGGGCGTCGTACTCGACGCCTTCGCCGAGTACCGCCCCGGCTACACCGTCGGCCCCTCCACGGCCTTCATGGCGCTGATGGCCCACCCGAAGGTGACCCGCGACCACTTCGCGTCCTTCCTGCTCGCCTCCTCGGGCGGGGCCCCGCTGCCGCCCGCGCTGGTCGAGCGGTTCGAGGCCGGCTTCGGGCTCTATCTCAAGAACGGCTACGGCCTGACCGAGTGCACCGCCCCCTGCGCCAGCGTCCCGCCCGGCACCCGGGCCCCCGTCGACCCGGTCTCGGGCACCCTGGCGGTCGGCCTGCCCGGCCCGGACTCGGTGGTGCGCATCATCGACGACGAGGGCCGGGACGTGCCGTTCGGCGAGCCTGGCGAGATCGCGGTGCGCGGCCCCATGGTGGTGCCCGGCTACTGGCGGGCACCGGAGGCGAGCGCGGCAGCCCTGCCCGACGGGGAGCTGCGCACCGGGGACATCGGTTTCATGGACCCGGACGGCTGGCTGTACGTCGTCGATCGCAAGAAGGACATGATCAACGCCTCGGGCTTCAAGGTGTGGCCGCGCGAGGTCGAGGACGTGCTGTACACCCACCCCGCCGTGCGCGAGGCGGCCGTCGTCGGCGTCCCCGACCCGTACCGCGGGGAGACGGTCAAGGCGTACATCAGCCTGCGGCCGGGCGCCGAAGTGGCGCCGGAGGAGCTGACCTCGTACTGCGCACAGCGGCTCGCGGCGTACAAGTATCCGCGCCGGATAGAGATCCTGCCCGAGCTGCCCAAGACGGCCAGTGGCAAGATCCTCAGACGGGAGCTGCGGAAGGCGCGGAGCCCCCGGGAGTAGCGAACCCGGCACCGACGAGAGGCAGGTGGCGACCAGATGGCCAGAATGAGGGACGGCGACGGGAAACCGGTGCCACAGCGCTTGCTGGCCGCGGCCACCCGCCTCTTCGCCGAGCGCGGCTACGACCGGACCTCCGTCCAGGAGATCGTCGAGGCGGCCGGGGTCACCAAGGGTGCCCTCTACCACTACTTCGGCTCCAAAGACGATCTGCTGCACGAGATCTACGGGCGGGTGCTGCGGCTGCAGCAGGAGCGCCTGGACGCCTTCGCGGACGCGGACGCGCCCGTCGAGCAGCGGCTGCGCGACGCGGCGGCCGACGTCGTCGTCACCACCATCGACAACCTCGACGACGCGACGATCTTCTTCCGGTCCATGCACCATCTCAGCCCGGAGAAGCACAAGCAGGTACGGGCGGAGCGGCGGCGCTACCACGAGCGGTTCCGCGCCCTGGTGGAGGAGGGCCAGCGGGCCGGGGTGTTCAGCTCGGACACCCCGGCCGACCTGGTGGTGGACTACCACTTCGGCTCGGTCCACCACCTGGGCACCTGGTACCGCCCCGACGGACCGCTCAACCCCCAGCAGGTCGCCGACCACCTCGCCGACCTGCTGCTGCGCGCCCTGCGGCCCTGACGCAGGGATTGACGCAGGGATTGACGCAGGGTTTCAGAGGTACTTCTTCAGCTCCCGCCGCGCCAGCGACCGCTGATGCACCTCGTCCGGTCCGTCCGCGAGCCGCAGCGTCCGCGCCGCGGCCCACAGCTCGGCCAGCGGGAAGTCCTGGCTGACCCCGCCCGCGCCGTGCAGCTGCACCGCCTGGTCCAGGATGTCGACGACCGTACGCGGGGTGGCGATCTTGATGGCCTGGATCTCGGTGTGCGCCGCCCGGTTGCCGACGGTGTCCATCAGCCAGGCCGTCTTGAGCACCAGCAGCCGCAGCTGCTCGACGGCCACCCGCGCGTCCGCGATCCACGCGTGGACCTGGCCCTGCCGGGCGAGCGGTTTGCCGAAGGCCGTACGGGACACCGCCCGGCGGCACATCAGCTCGATCGCGCGCTCGGCCATCCCGATCAGCCGCATGCAGTGGTGGATACGGCCGGGGCCGAGCCGGGCCTGGGCGATGGCGAAGCCGCCGCCCTCCTCCCCGATCAGATTGGCGGCCGGGACGCGCACACCGTGGAAGACCACCTCGGCGTGGCCGCCGTGGTAGTGGTCCTCGTAGCCGTAGACCCGCATGGCCCGGCGCACCTCGACACCCTCGGTCTCCCGCGGCACCAGCACCATCGACTGCTGACGGCGGACGTCGGAGCCGTCCGGATCGGTCTTGCCCATGACGATGAATATCTTGCAGTCCGGGTTCATCGCCCCGGAGATGTACCACTTGCGGCCGGTGATGACGTAGTCGTCGCCGTCCCGCTCGATCCGGGTCTCGATGTTGGTCGCGTCGGACGAGGCAACCTCGGGCTCGGTCATCGCGAACGCCGACCGGATCTCGCCCGCGAGCAGCGGCTCCAGCCACTGCTTGCGCTGCTGCTCGCTGCCGAACTGGGCCAGCACCTCCATGTTCCCGGTGTCCGGGGCGGCGCAGTTCAGTGCCGTGGGGGCCAGCTGGGGGCTGTGGCCGGTGATCTCGGCGAGCGGGGCGTACTGGAGATTGGTCAGCCCCGCGCCCAGCTCGGCGTCGGGCAGAAACAGGTTCCACAGGCCCTGCTTACGCGCCTCCGCCTTGAGCTCCTGGACGACCGGCGGGGTCAGCCAGGGGGAGTCCAGCCGGGCGCGCTGCTCCTCGGCGACCGCCTCGGCCGGGTGGACGTGCCCCGCCATGAAGGCGAGCAGCTTGGCCCGCAGCTCCTCGGTGCGGGCGTCGAATGCGAAGTCCATGGCTGTCTCAGCCCTTCCGTAGCGTGGTGAGGCCGCTCTCGACGAACACCGGGACGACTTCGCCGATGCGGTCGAAGCCGGCGCCGACGGTCTGGCCGAGGGTGAACCGGTAGTGGATGCCTTCGAGGATCACGGCGAGCTTGAAGTAGGCGAACGCCGTGTACCAGGCGACCCCGCCGACATCGCGGCCCGAACCGGCCGCGTACCGCTCGATCAGCTCGCTCGGCGCGGGGTGGCCGGGGGCGCCGCTGGTCGTGGTGATCGGCGAGCCAGCCGTATCCTCCTGCTCGCTGTACATCACCAGCAGGCCCAGGTCGGTCAGCGGATCGCCGAGCGTGGACATCTCCCAGTCGAGAATCGCCTTGATCCGGTCATCGGCGCCCACGAGCACGTTGTCCAGCCGGTAGTCGCCGTGTACGACGGTGGGTTCGGGGGAGAGGGGCAGGGCCTTGCCGAGCGCTTCGTGCAGCTCGTCGATCCCGGGCAGCTCACGGTTGCGGGAGGCGGCCAGCTGCTTGCCCCAGCGGCGCAGCTGCCGCTCCAGGAACCCGTCCGGGCGCCCGAAGTCGGCGAGGCCGACGGCTGCCGGGTCGACGGCGTGCAGCTCGACCAGGGTGTCCACCAGGCCGAGCACGACACGGCAGGTGCGCTCCGGGCCGAGGGGGGTGAGCTGTTCGGCCGTGCGGTACGGCGTGCCCTCGACGAACTCCATGACGTAGAAGGGCGATCCGACGACCGACTCGTCCTCGCACAGCAGCACCGGCTCCGGCACGGGCACGCTGGTCGGGTGCAGCGCGCCGATCACCCGGTGCTCGCGCCGCATGTCGTGGGCGGTGGCCAGCACATGGCCCAGCGGCGGTCGGCGCACGACCCAGCGGGCCGTGCCGTCGTCAACCGTATAGGTGAGATTCGACCGCCCGCCCTCGATCAGCTCGGCACGCAGCGGCCCACGCACCAGCCCCGGCCGCTCACGGTCCAGATGGGCGCGGAGCCGTACGAGGTCGAGTCCTGGCGGATTGCCTGAGTTCATCGGGTCTCTGCCTCCGTTGGGGGTGCTGCGGGCGGTCGCGGGGCGGGTTGACGGACGGTCCCGCATCATGATGCCGACCAGTCGGTATGGAGTCCAGTGCTGGGCCGTTCGAGGTACGCGGCCGTGTCGTTGTCCCCGCCGCATTACGCCGTTCGGCAGGCTGCGGGCGAACGCCGTCGGCGTGCACTTCAGAAAGGCAGTCTGATGAAGAGAATGATTCGAGCCGTGGTGCTGGGCGCTTCCATTGCCGCCGCCATGGCCATCGGCGGGGGCCCCGCGGCCCAGGCGCAGCAGCCGATGTCGTACGGAGCCCCTGGTGGCGACGGCCATGCGGTAGAGGTGCAGAAGAGCGACTGCGACAGCAACGGCGGCGGCCCGACCGAGATCCCCATCGGCCGCAGCTTGGTCGCGAAGTCCGGCAGCTCGGCCTGCCGCAATTTCAGCGTGGGCTAGCCGCCCGGTTTGCGCCGGGTCGGCGGGCGCGGGAGCGTCGAAGACAGGAGCGCGGGCTCCGGCCGCGCTCGCCGTCCGGCCCGCACACCGCGCAGGCACGCAAGGAGCGCCCCATGAAGGCCATCACCTACCGCCGCTACGGTGGCCCCGAGGTTCTGGAGTACGGGGAGGTCCGCGAGCCCAAGGTCGGCCCCGACTCCGTCCTGGTCAAGGTCAGGGCCGCGGCCGTCAACCCGGTCGACTGGAAGGCCCGGGCGGGCTATCTGGACTCCGTACTGGAGGCGGTCTTCCCGGTCATCCCGGGCTGGGACGTCGCGGGCGTCGTCGAGCGGACCGGCCCGGCGGTGACCGAGTTCGCGGCCGGCGACGAGGTGATCGGATACGTCCGCGAGGACTTCCTGTCCCGGGGCACCTTCGCCGAATACGTCGGGGCCCCTGTGCGCACGCTCGCCCGCAAGCCGCGGAACCTCACGTTCACGCAGGCCGCGGGTATTCCGCTGGCGGGTCTCACGGCGTACCAGGCGCTGGTCAAGGCGTTGAAGGTGGCCGAGAGCGACACCGTTTTGGTGCACGCCGCCGCGGGCGGCGTCGGTTCCATGGCCGTCCAGCTGGCCAGGCACCTCGGCGCCCGCGTCATCGGCACCGCCAGCGAGCGCAACCACGCATACCTGCGCCAGCTGGGCGCCGAGCCGATCATCTACGGGGACGGGCTCCGCGACCGGGTACGGACGCTGGCACCCGGAGGGGTGCACGCCGTCTTTGACACGGTCGGCGGCGAAGCGCTCACCGAATCCGTCCCGCTGCTGGCCCCGGGCGGGCGGCTGGTCTCCATCTCCGACCAGGCGGTCCTCGCCCTCGGCGGCCGCTATGTCTTCGTCCGGCCCGACCCGAACGACCTCCAGGACCTCACCGACATCGCCGAGCGCGGCGCCCTCGGCGTGGAGGTCTCGTCCGTCTTCCCCCTGGAGAAGACCGCCGACGCGCACCGGCTCAACGAGGAGGGCCACACCCGCGGCAAGATCGTCGTCACGGTCGGCTAGCGAAGAGTTTCGGTGGATCAGCGCGTCGGTGGATAGGCGCGTCACTGGGTCAGCGCGTCACCGGGTCAGTGCGGCGCCGAAGGCCGCGAGCGCCAGAGTGCAGCCTGCCGCCGCCGCGGCCGCCCGCGGGGACAGTGCGGGCGGACGCGGCGCGGACACCGCCCGGATGCGGCGGCCCGCCACACCCAGGAAACCGAGCCAGGCCAGCGCGGCCAGCGCCGCGCAGAGCACGGACACCGGCCCGGTCCCGTTGTGCAGGGCCTGCCGGGCGGCCAGCGACGCGGCGACGGCGCAGGCCAGCGTCGTACGCCGCCAAGCCAGCCGGGTCCGCTCCGGCTGCAGCCCGGGATCCCGCTTCCAGGGAGCACCCTCGGACCCCGGATCGGGCGAGCCGGGATCCGGAGACTGGGGATCGGGTGACTGGGGATCGTGTCGCTCGGGGCCCTGCGGCCCCGTGGGCGAGTCGGGCCCGGCCATCGGCTCAGCCGCCCCAGCGGACCGCGACGAGGCCCACCATCACCAGGGCGATCACCCCGACGGCCAGCCCCAGCACGGCCGGGAAGCGGGAGACCGGCAGGTCCTCGCCGCGCCGCATCGCCCGCTCACAGCGGACCCAGTGATTGAGCGCCCGCACCGCGCACACCGCGCCCCCCGCCAGCAGCGTGAGCGCCGCCGCGAGCCGCAGCGTCCCGTTCGTGTCCGGCAGGAACTGATCGACCGCGAAGCCCCCGCCCACCAGCGCCATCGCGGTGCGCAGCCAGGCCAGGAAGGTGCGTTCGTTGGCGAGGGAGAAGCGGTAGTCGGGGGTCTCCCCCTCGGCGCGCAGCCGCTCGGGCGCGAACCACAGCCGCACATCCGCGACGGCGGAGGCAAACCTGCCCCGGGTCGGCGTGCGGTTGGCGTCGATCATGGGACAAGCCTACTAAGGCTTGTCCCGCAATTCACCAGAGGGTGAGTTGCGGGTCGCAGCCGGGGCGGTGTCCGGGCTTTCCGGCGTGGTCACGCACGGGGCGTGTCTCATCCGGGGTCGCTCGGGGCCGCCTGCCGGTGGTTCGGTGAGCAGAGGTCTCCCGCTGTCGGGGGACTGCCACGCGTCCCGACCGGCGAACCGGTTTCGGGCTCGGTGTGGTTGACTCACTCAGGGCCTCTTCCAGCCCTTGTCCGTACATGACCTGTGCGTGCCGGGACATGGAGGTGTCCAGGTACGCGGTCTTGGGGTCGCCCACGTCGGTGAGGCGGACGAACGCGGCCAGGGCGGCGATCAGCATGCCGGGGGTGGTCTGGGAGAGGTGGTTGCCCCACAGCCGGTACCAGGTGCGGATGTCGCAGTCCTCCACCGTGAGGTTCACCCCGTGGGCGGCGATGATCTCCCGGGCCACGGCGCGGGCTCGGTGGCGGCGGTGTTCGGCGGCGCTGGCGGCGGCTTCGGCCTGGCGGGCGCGTAGATTCCGGTAGCCCTCGGACAGCCGGTCACGGCGGAACCCCTGCTTCGGCACCCCATCGGCACGTGCGGCGCGGGCACCGCCCGGCACGGTGACCGTCTTCTCCCGCAGGCCCTTGGAGGCGCGGCGCTCGGCGCGGCGGGTCTGCTTCTTCGACAGCCCGTACTGGGTGGTGTTCGTGGCCCGGCGGGAGCGTTCCAGTGCTCGCGCCCGGCCGCGCCGCTTCTTCGCCTGCTTGGCCAGCAGGGCGCGCTCGGCGTCGGTGAGTGTGATCTCGGTGGACGCGGGGGCGCCCTCGGC
>NZ_JBSFMM010000170.1:0-24836 GCF_053599555.1 Streptomyces sp. NPDC000941 | reverse complement strand
CGCGGAGCGCCTGGAGCCCGTGCCATCACCGCTCCCCGAACCCGTCCGCGCCGACCTGCGCCGCCTGATCGACCAACACCCGGGCGACCTGCCGGCCCGCCCCGGGCGGCGCGGCATATGGGTCAACGCTCGTTCAACGCTCGGCGGTGCCGGTCAGCGCCCTGCACCGGGCGCCTCGCGGCAACCCCCTCAGCGCTGGGAGCGCAGCAGCGTGCGCATGGTGCGCATGGCGACGGACAGATTCGCCAGGTCGAAGGTCTCCGACCCCTGGATCTCGTCCAGCGTGGTGCGCGCCCGCTGCAGGATCGACGCGTTCTTCTCCTCCCACGCCTTGAACCGCTGCTCGGGCGTGGCACCCCCGTCGCCCGCCGACAGCACATCGGAGGTGAGGGCGGCATGCGCCGCGTACAGCTCCTCGCGGATGGAGGCGCGGGCCATGGACTGCCACCGGTCCGCGCGCGGCAGGTCGATGATCCGGTCCATCAGCTGGCTGATCCGCAGCCGGTCGGCGAGGTCGTAGTACACCTCGGCGACGGACAGCGGCTCGCTGCCCACCCGGTCGGCGATGGCGACGATGTCCAGCGTCGGGAAGGCGGAGGAGAAGCCCGCCACCCGCGAGGCCAGGTCGTCCGGCACCCCGGCGGCGGTCAGCTCGTCGTGGATCTTCTGGTACCACTCCACATCCGCGCCGCGCAGCAGCTTGGACAGCTGGGAGCGGACCGCCGCGACCCGCTCACCGAAGAACTCGATGGTCTCGGCGAGCTCCAGCGGCTGCGGGCGGTTGCCGAGCAGCCAGCGGGTGCCGCGCTCGACCAGGCGCCGGGAGTGCAGCCGCATCCGGGTCTGGACCTCGGCCGGGACCTTGTTGTCGAGGGATTCGACCTCGTCCCAGACCTCACCGAGCTCGAAGATCGCGCGCGCCGCGGTCTGGGCGCGCACCACCTCTTCGGTCGAGGCGCCGGTCTCCTCGCGCATCCGGTGCAGGAAGGTCGCACCGGCGGTGTTGACCGTGTCGTTGACCAGCACCGTGGTGACGATCTCGCGGCGCAGCGCGTGGCCGTCGACGTGCCCGGAGAACTTCTGGCGCAGCGCCTGCGGGAAGTACGCGTGCAGCAGCCGCTGCAGATACGGGTCGTCCGGCAGGTTGGTGGTGATCAGCTCCTCGGCCACCGTGATCTTGATGTAGGCGAGCAGCACGGCCAGTTCGGGCTGGCTCAGCCCGCGCCCGGCGGCCAGCCGCTCCCGGATCTGGCGGTCGGTGGGCAGGAACTCCAGCGAGCGGTCCAGGCGCCCCTCGCGCCCCAGCCGGCGCATCACCCGCTGGTGGGCGTGGAGCAGGCTGGGGGCCTGGGCGACGGAGTTGGCGAGCGCGACGTTCTGGGCGTAGTTGTTGCGCAGCACCAGCGCGCCGACCTCGTCGGTCATCTCGGCCAGCAGCTTGTTGCGCTGCTTGACCGTCATATCGCCCTCGCGGACCAGCTCATTGAAGAGGATCTTGATGTTCACCTCGTGGTCGGAGGTGTCCACACCGGCGCTGTTGTCGATCGCGTCGGTGTTGATCCGCCCGCCGTTGAGCGCGAACTCGATCCGGCCCAGCTGGGTCAGGCCCAGGTTGCCGCCCTCGCCGACGACCTTGACCCGCAGGTCCTGGCCGTCCACCCGGATGGCGTCATTCGCCTTGTCGCCCACATCGGCGTGCGACTCGGTGGACGCCTTGACGTAGGTGCCGATACCGCCGTTCCACAACAGGTCGACCGGGGCCTTGAAGATCGCCTTCATCAGGTCGGCCGGGGTCATCTTGGCGACCCGCGACTCGATGCCGAGGGCCTTGCGCACCTGCGGGGTGATCGGGATGGCCTTGGCGGTACGCGGGTGGACGCCGCCGCCCTGCGAGAGCAGGGAGGTGTCGTAGTCGGCCCACGAGGAGCGCGGCAGCTCGAACATGCGGCGGCGCTCGGCGTAGGAGACCGCGCTGTCCGGGTTGGGGTCGAGGAAGATATGCCGGTGGTCGAAGGCGGCCACCAGCCGGATGTGCTCGCTGAGCAGCATGCCGTTGCCGAACACATCGCCGGACATGTCACCGACGCCGACCACGGTGAAGTCCTCGGTCTGGGTGTCGTGGCCCAGCTCGCGGAAGTGCCGCTTGACGGACTCCCAGGCGCCGCGGGCCGTGATGCCCATGCCCTTGTGGTCGTAGCCGGCCGAACCGCCGGAGGCGAAGGCGTCACCGAGCCAGAACCCGTACGCCTGGGCGACCTCATTGGCGATATCGGAGAAGGTCGCGGTGCCCTTGTCGGCGGCGACGACCAGATAGGTGTCGTCGCCGTCGTGGCGGACGACGTCCTTGGGCGGCTGGACCTGCCCGCCGACATTGTTGTCGGTGATGTCCAGCAGACCGGAGATGAAGGTCTTGTACGAGGCGATGCCCTCGGCCAGCCAGGCGTCCCGGTCGACGGCCGGGTCGGGCAGCCGCTTGCCGACGAAGCCGCCCTTGGCACCCACCGGCACGATGACGGTGTTCTTCACCATCTGCGCCTTGACCAGGCCCAGGATCTCGGTACGGAAGTCCTCACGCCGGTCGGACCAGCGCAGACCGCCGCGCGCGACCTTGCCGAAGCGCAGATGCACACCCTCCACCCGCGGGGAGTAGACCCAGATCTCGTACGCCGGGCGCGGCGCGGGCAGATCCGGGATGGCCTGCGGGTCCAGCTTCATGGACAGGTACGCGTGCGGCTGCCCGTCCTCGTTCTTCTGGAAGTGGTTGGTGCGCAGGGTGGCCTTGATGAGGGTGAGGAAGGAGCGCAGGATGCGGTCCTCGTCCAGCGAGGCCACCTGGTCAAGCGCCGCGTCCAGCTCCTCCAGCAGGGCGTCGGTCAGCTCGGTGCCGGCCCGCTGCCGCTCGGGCGACATGCGCGCCTCGAACAGGCTCACCAGCAGCCGCGTGGTGTGCACATTCGTCCGGAGGGTGTCCTCCATGTACGACTGGCTGAAGGTGGACCCGGCCTGGCGCAGGTACTTCGCGTACGCGCGCAGCACCATCGCCTGCCGCCAGGTCAGCCCGGCGCCCAGCACCAGCTCGTTGAAGTTGTCGTTCTCCGCCTGCCCGGTCCACACCGCGGCGAACGCGTTCTGGAAGCGCTCACGGGCGTCGTCGGCGAGGCCGTCGTCGTGGCGCGGCAGCCGCAGCCCGAAGTCGTAGATCCAGGCGCTGGTCCGGTCCGAGCAGCGCAGCTCGTACGGGCGCTCGTCGACGACCTCGACACCGAGCCGGGTGAGCACCGGCAGCACCGCGGAGAGCGAGACCTGCTCGCCGACCCGGTAGATCTTGAAGCGCCGCTCGGCGGGGGCCGCCCCGACCGGCTCGTACAGGCTGACCGCGAAGTCGCGGTCGCTGTCCTTCAGCCGCTCCAGCTTCTGGAGGTCGGCGACCGCGCCGCGCGGCGAGTGGTCGGCCTTGTAGCCCTCGGGGAAGGCGTGCTGGTAGCGGCGGAGCAGCTCGGCGGCGCGCTCCTCGCCGACCTCGGAGGTCAGCGCCTCGGCGAAGCCGTCGGCCCAGGAGCGGGCGGCCTCCACCAGCCGGGCCTCGATGCGCTCGACATCGGCGTCGGTGAGGTCCGGCAGCTCGGTGCCGGACTGGACGCGGACCACGAAGTGCAGCCGGGAGAGCACCGATTCGGTGTGCAGGGCGGTGAAGTCGACCGGCACCCGGCCGTTCAGCTCCTCCAGCAGGATGTCGGTCAGCCGCAGCCGCACCTCGGTGGTGAAGCGGTCACGCGGCAGGTAGACCAGGGCGGAGTAGTAGCGCCCGTACTCGTCCTGACGCAGGAACAGCCGCAGCCGGCGGCGCTCCTGGAGGTAGAGCACGCTGGTCACGATGGACCGCAGCTGGTCGACCGGGGTCTGGAACAGCTCGTCGCGCGGGTACGTCTCCAGGATCTGCAGCAGATCCCGGCCGTCGTGGCTGTTGGGCTGGAACCCGGCGCCCTCCAGGACCTCCTCGACCTTGCGGCGGATCACCGGGACCCGGCGCACGGACTCGGTGTACGCGGCGGAGGAAAACAGGCCCAGGAAGCGCCGCTCACCGATCACATTGCCCTTGGCGTCGAACTTCTTGACGCCGATGTAGTCCAGGTACGACGGGCGGTGGACGGTTGCGCGGCTGTTGGCCTTGGTGAGGACCAGCAGCTTGTGCTCGCGCGCCTTGGCGCGGGCGTCGGCCGGCAACCGGTTGAACGACGGCGAGACGGGCCGCCCGGCGGTGCCGTCGGCGGCGGCCGCCGGCAGCCCGGCGTGCGCGCTCTCGTCCGTGTCGCGGTGGTGCGGGTCGGAGCGCAGAATGCCGAGGCCGGTGCCGGGCACGGCGCTCAGCACGTCCTCCTCACCACCGGACTCGGTGGGCGCCTGCGTCAGCTCGTACTCGCGGAAGCCGATGAAGGTGAAGTGATCGTCGGCCAGCCAGCGCAGCAGCTCGCGGGCCTCCTCGATCTCCTGGGGGCGCACCTCGCCGGCCGTGGGCTCCTCGGGCAGGCCCTCGGCGATGCGCAGCGCCGCCTCACGCATCTTCTCCCAGTCCTCGACGGACTCGCGTACGTCGGAGAGCACGCGCAGCAGATCGGCGGTGATCTGCTTCAGATCGCCGCGGTCGGTCTCACGGTCGATCTCGACATGGATCCAGGACTCGATCACCGCGTCGTGCGGCAGCTTCTCGGGCCGGCCGTCCGGGGCGACGTCCAGGACCTCGATCAGCTTCCCGGTGAGGTCGCGGCGGACCAGGATCTGCGGGTGGATGACGACGTGGATGCCGCGGCCCTGGCGCGTCAGGTCATTGGTGACGGAGTCGACCAGGAACGGCATATCGTCGGTGACCACCTCGACCACGGAGTGGCTGCAGGTCCAGCCGTGCTCCTCGACGGTCGGGGTGTGCACCCGGACGTTCGCGGTACCCTGCGGGCGCGACTCGGCCAGGCGGTAGTGGGAGAGCGCGGCACCGAAGACATCGACCGGGTCGCGGCCCGCGAGGTCTTCGGGTGGCGTGTGCTGGTAGTAGTGCTGAAGGTAGGCGGTCAGGGTCTCGGGGCCTGGTCCCTGTACCGGTTGCTGTCCCCCGGCAGGACTGCTCTCAGCTACCCGGGCGGCCCGTGTGAGCAGCTCGGCCTTGGCTTCGTCCAGCTTGGTCTGCATGTCCTCTGGCTCCTGTCGCGCGCCGTTGCGTGACATCGATAGCGGTGGCATGACGCCGCGACGCGGGATATCCGGTCTGGGACGACGATATGCCCGTGCGGGGGATGGCCGGGGCGGGCTCGGTCGAAAGTGACCAAGGCCCCAGGCGGCACCGGTCAGCGGAGGCCCGAGCCCGGTGGGAATCCGGGATCGGTGCGGGGGCCTCATCGCCCCCACGGCCTATCGCGCTGATCACGCAGTAAGGCTATCGCCCCACCCCAGGGGGGCGTCATGAGCCGTTCGTGTACAAAACACGGGCTTGAAGTTTGACGTATTGGACAGCGACGCAGGTCCGGCGGGGCCTCTTGGCAAAGCCGGGCCGCGGGGGCACTGTGGCCGTATGCGGTGATTGGTGAGGCTTTCGGCCGTCGGCGTGTCGCGTCCGGCGGTCGACGCGACCTGTTGACCTGTGGAGGTGGACGGCTTGCCTGCGAAGATCCTGCTCGTGACCGGCGACGCGGCCGAATCCCTGGAGGTGCTCTACCCACTCCAGCGGCTGCGCGAGGAGGGCTACGAGGTCCATGTGGCGGCCCCGACCCGCAAGACGCTGCGGTTCGTCGTGCACGACTTCGAGGAGGGTTTCGACACATACACCGAGAAACCCGGCTACACCTGGCCCGCCGACCTCGCCTTCTCCGAGGTCGACCCCGGAGAGTACGCCGCCTTGGTGATCCCCGGCGGGCGTGCCCCCGAGTATCTGCGCAACGACCCCGAGCTCCGCAAGATCCTCAAGGCATTCTTCGACGCGGACAAGCCGGTGGCCCAGATCTGCCACGGACCGCTGCTGACGGCGGCGATCGGCGGGCTCGGCGGGCGGCGGGTCACCGCGTATCCGGCGCTGGAGCTGGACATGCAGTCGGCGGGGGCGGACTTCCAGGACGCCGAGGTGGTGGTCGACGGGACGCTGGTGTCCTCGCGGGCATGGCCGGACCATCCGGCGTGGATGCGGGAGTTTCTGGCGGTGCTGCGGGCGAAGGCGTAGGGGGAGCCGGGGCGTCCGTACGGCCGACCGGCGGGGCTGAACGGAGCGAGGCGGCTGAACCACTGGCCGATGGGCCAACGGGCCGGTGAGCCGACGGGCCGGTGAGCCAACGGGCCGGTGGGCCAACCGCTCAGTCGACCAGCTGCCCGGCCTCGGCGACGGCCTCCTCCAGGCTGTCCACGACCGGCACGCCCGCGGCCAGCAGGCTGGCGCGGCTGTGTGAGCCCCCCGTGTACAGCACGGCGCGGGCGCCCGCGTGCCGCGCCGCGACGGCGTCGTCGACCGCGTCCCCGATCACCACGACGCGGTCCGGCGGCACGCCCTCCAGCGCGGCCACATGGCGCACCATCTGCTCCGCCTTGCCCGTATCGCTCTGGCCGGTACGCCCGTCCACGCGCATGAAGTGCGGCTCGATGCCGTGCGTACGCACCAGGGGGATCAGCCGCTCGTGCTCGGCCAGCGAACACAGCGACTGGGTGAGCCCGGCCGTCTGCCAGTCGGCGAGCAGCTGCTTGGCCCCGAGCGCCAGACCGGCCTCCTCGGCCAGGACCCAGTAGTGACGGTGGAACGCCGCGTCCATGGCCTGCCACTCATCGTCGGTGGGCAGCCGCCCCATCAGCCGCTCGTAGAAGCGCGGCACGGGGACGCAGTACAGCTCGCGGTAGCGCTCCATGGTGATCGGGGGCAGACCGATCTCGGCGAACGAGGCGTTCGTGGCCGAGATCACGGCGTCGATGTCGTGAAAGAGGGTGCCGTTCCAGTCCCAGACGATGTGTGTCACGTTCTTCCCCATCTCACGAACGTACCCAAAGGGTCTGACAGGGATGACGGTCCCGCCTTGCCTCACCCGACGAGATCGGGAATCTCCTTGGCGTCGTACCAGAGCAGTTCGTGGTCCTCCGCGCCGTCCACCGTGAACTGCGCGTCGTCGTCCCCGATGTCCGCCGCGCCCAGCGCCTCGGCCGCGGCGGCGACGTCCCGCTCGGCGTCGTCGGAGTCGACGTGCACCGCGGCGGCCTTGGCCAGCGGCACGGGGAGCGCGATCCGCACCTCCCCCAGGGAGGAGTGGTCAAGCCCGCGGTCCGGGTCCGCGACCGCGTCCGCGTCGGGCACGTCCACCGCCACCACGACCCGCCGCCGGGGCGCCTGCCGGTCGACCGCCAGCTGCCGCAGCGACGCCTGCGCGGCGCGGCTCAGCGCGGCGTACTCCAGCTCCTCGATGTCGTCGGAGACGTACCACTCGCGCAGCGCGGGAGTGACCCCGTAGGCGATCAGCGGGGCCGAGCCCAGTTCGCCCGCCTTGTGCGCCTCGGCGAGACCGGGGAGGGTCAGGGGGACGTAGACGCGCATGGCTGCTGCTTCCTGGAGTTCCTTGGAGTTCCTGAAGTTTCCTGTAGCTGCCAGCCAGCATACGTTCGCCACCCCTCCCCGGGGCCCACCCGCGGGGAGCCGATGCCCTATGGCCCCACGGCCCGCGCCCGGCCCCCGCAGTCCCCCATTGGGGGTAATCCCCGCCACGCCCCACCACCCGTACGCCTCCATGCCGCCCGGCACGCCGGGCGCCGGGCACCCGCCGCCGCTCGCTCGGCCGGGAGGGAGTCTGCCCTGGTCAGAGCGGCCCCCGTACGGCCCGCCAGGGGCCCGTACGGCCGGGCCGCGACGGCATCCGGGCCCGGCCTCGGACGCCGGGGTCACCCGGATAGGTGAACCCCACGGACCGGCCCGCACAGGGGCCGACGCTCCTTGCCGGTCCCGGAAGCGCACCGATAGAAGACTGCCGACCCAAGCTACTGCCCGGTATCCCCACCGGGCCCGGGAGAGCGGCGAGGCACATGAACAGGACCCCCCGAACAACGTCCCCGATCACCGCCACGGAAGGCGACACGAGGCGCGGCACGGTGCCCAGGAGCGCCGGAAGCCCCGAATCCGGCACTGGGGCGCGCAGCGGGCCGGCGGGAAGCGAACCAGCCCTTGGCGGGCCGGCACTCGGCGGGCCGGCACTCCGCGGACCGGTGCGCGGCGG
This sequence comes from Streptomyces sp. NPDC000941, assembly GCF_053599555.1. Classification (NCBI taxonomy): domain Bacteria; kingdom Bacillati; phylum Actinomycetota; class Actinomycetes; order Kitasatosporales; family Streptomycetaceae; genus Streptomyces; species Streptomyces sp. NPDC000941. The sequence continues at coordinate 16,611 of NZ_JBSFMM010000170.1, read as the reverse complement.
GCCGGCGCCGACCGGACCGACGCGAAACGGGCCACCCCGGAGCCGGCCGCCGCGGCGCCGTGATTCACGGCGGCCGGCGGGCCCCGGTCCCGCCCCCGCCCCCGCCTCGTACGCGCCCGGGTCGGTTTCGCGTACGGCGGCCGTGGCCGCCCGCCGAAGGGAGCAGGAGCGGCTGCCGCGCTACTGGTTCGCCAACCAGCTGCTGCTCACCCTGAGCGGCCAGCGCCCCGTCCACACACTGCTCGGCCATACGCTCCCGGCGGCGTACGACCGCCTCATCGAGCTCGCGCCCCAGGCGCCGCTGCGGCCGCCGGGAGCCCGCGACAGCGCCCCCGCCGTACAGCGCTGCGGCGGGTACGAGCCGCAGCAGGGGGTCATCGAGGCGTTCGCCCGGATCGCCTGCGGCGACCGGCTGCGTGCGCTGGCCTTCCGCCTGGAACTCGGTCCCGACGCCCGCTGGCGCTGCGCCGCCATCGACATCGGCCCGACCGCCTAGGCGCCGCGGGGCCGCGACGCGCACCAACACCGCCCGCCCGTATGGATCGAACCCGCGAGCACCCGCCGCGTCGTACCGCCCACAGACCGCTCCGCGGCCTCAGAACGGCCCCACAGCCCCGTCCTGAGGCCGCGGAGCGCCCCCTGCCCCCTCTGCCCCGACCACATGGCGCACGGCCCGCAACCGCCCGCACAGCCCCACCACACAGCTGCCCCGCACGCACACGCACGCACCCACGCCGACGGGCCGGGACCCGCGCCATCCGCGCGGGTCCCGGCCCGTCCACAGCCGAATCAGCCGTCAGCCACCCAGCCGGGTCACTTCTTGCGGCGGCGGCCGCCCTTGTTCGCCTTGCGCCGCTCCGCGCGCGTCATACCGTCCGACTCGGAGCGGGGCGCGGGGGGCGTGTCGCCGTTGGTGAAGTCGCCTTCGACGACGCCGCCCTCGCCATCGACCGTCGGGGCGGAGAAGTGCAGCCGATCAGGGCGCTGCGGGGCCTCCAGGCCCTTGGCGTGGATCTCGGGGCGGCCGCCGTTGGACGAACCGCCCGAACCGGCCGTCACGGCCGCGGGGACCGCGTCCTGGACGTCCTCGCCGGCCGCCACGGGCTGCTTCTCGCCCTCCTCGACCGGGACCTCCTCGACCTGCTGCTCGACCTGGACCTCCAGGTTGAACAGGTAGCCGACGGACTCCTCCTTGATGCCGTCCATCATCGCCTGGAACATGTCGAAGCCCTCGCGCTGGTACTCGACCAGCGGGTCCTTCTGGGCCATCGCGCGCAGGCCGATGCCCTCCTGGAGGTAGTCCATCTCGTAGAGGTGCTCGCGCCACTTGCGGTCCAGGACGGACAGCACCACGCGCCGCTCCAGCTCACGCATGATGTCGGAGCCCAGCTGCTCCTCGCGCGCGTCGTACTGCTCGTGGATGTCGTCCTTGACCGCCTCGCCGATGAAGTCCTCGGTCAGCCCGTCGCGTTCGCCGGCCGCCTCCTCCAGCTCCTCGATGGTGACCTTGACCGGGTAGAGCTGCTTGAAGGCGCCCCACAGCCGGTCGAGGTCCCACTCCTCGGCGAAGCCCTCGGAGGTCTCAGCGTCGATGTAGGCCTTGATGGTGTCGTCCATGAAGTGGCGCACCTGCTCGTGCAGGTCCTCGCCCTCCAGGACGCGGCGGCGCTCGCCGTAGATGACCTCGCGCTGCCGGTTGAGCACCTCGTCGTACTTCAGAACGTTCTTACGGGTCTCGAAGTTCTGCTGCTCGACCTGCGACTGCGCGGAGGCGATCGCGCGGGTGACCATCTTGTTCTCGATCGGGACGTCGTCCGGAACGTTGGCCATGGCCATGACGCGCTCGACCATCTGGGCCTTGAACAGCCGCATCAGGTCGTCGCCGAGCGAGAGGTAGAAGCGGGACTCGCCGGGGTCGCCCTGACGGCCGGAGCGGCCGCGCAGCTGGTTGTCGATGCGGCGGGACTCGTGGCGCTCGGTGCCCAGCACATACAGCCCGCCGAGCTCCTTGACCTCCTCGAATTCGGCCTTGACCGCGGCCTCGGCCTTCTCCAGCGCCGCGGGCAGCCCGGCCGCCCACTCCTCGGCGTGCTCGACCGGGTCGAGGCCGTGCTGGCGCAGCTCCGCCTCGGCGAGGTCGTCGGGGTTGCCGCCGAGCTTGATGTCGGTGCCGCGGCCGGCCATGTTCGTGGCGACGGTGACCGCGCCCCTGCGCCCGGCCTGGGCGACGATCGAAGCCTCACGGTCGTGCTGCTTCGCGTTGAGCACCTCGTGCGGCACGCCGCGCTTGGCGAGCTGCTGGGAGAGGTACTCGGACTTCTCCACGGAGGTGGTGCCGACCAGGACCGGCTGGCCCTTCTCGTGCTTCTCGACGATGTCCTCGACGACCGCGTCGAACTTGGCCACCTCGGTGCGGTAGATCAGGTCGGACTGGTCGAGGCGGGCGAGCGGGCGGTGGGTCGGGATCGGGACGACGCCGAGCTTGTAGATCTGGTGGAACTCGGCGGCCTCGGTCATCGCCGTACCGGTCATGCCGGAGAGCTTGCTGTAGAGGCGGAAGAAGTTCTGCAGGGTGATCGTGGCGAGGGTCTGGTTCTCGTCCTTGATCTCCACCGCTTCCTTGGCCTCGATCGCCTGGTGCATGCCCTCGTTGTAGCGGCGACCGGCGAGGATACGGCCGGTGTGCTCGTCGACGATCATGACTTCGCCGTCCATGACGACGTAGTCCTTGTCCTTCTTGAAGAGCTCCTTGGCCTTGATCGCGTTGTTGAGGTAGCCGACCAGCGGGGTGTTGACCGACTCGTACAGATTGTCGATCCCCAGCCAGTCCTCGACCTTCGTGACGCCAGACTCGTGGATGGCGACGGTGCGCTTCTTCTCGTCGACCTCGTAGTCGCCGGTCTCTTCCTCGCCCTTCTGCGGGTTCGCCGCCTCGCCCCTGGTCAGGCGGGTGACCAGCTTCGCGAAGTCGCCGTACCACTTGGTGGCCTGGTCGGCCGGGCCGGAGATGATCAGCGGCGTACGGGCCTCGTCGACGAGGATCGAGTCCACCTCGTCGACGACGGCGAAGTTGTGGCCGCGCTGCACCAGCTCTTCCTGCGACCACGCCATGTTGTCGCGCAGATAGTCGAAGCCGAACTCGTTGTTGGTGCCGTAGGTGATGTCGCACGCGTACTGCTCACGGCGCTGCGCGGGGGTCATATTGGCGAGGATGCAGCCGACCTCGAGGCCGAGGAACTTGTGCACCCGGCCCATCCACTCCGAGTCGCGCTCGGCCAGGTAGTCGTTCACCGTGATCAGGTGGACGCCCTTGCCGGACAGCGCGTTCAGATACGTGGGGAGCGTGCCGACGAGGGTCTTGCCCTCACCGGTCTTCATCTCGGCCACATACCCCAGGTGCAGCGCCGCGCCGCCCATCAGCTGGACGTCGTAGTGGCGCTGCCCGAGCACCCGCTTGGCCGCCTCGCGCACAGTGGCGAACGCCTCGGGCATCAGATCGTCAAGGGTCTCGCCGTCGGCGTACCGCTCCTTGTACTCGTCGGTCAGGGCGCGGAGCTCGGCGTCGGAGAGGTCGACGAAGTCCTCTTCGATGGAATTGACCTGGTCCGCGATGCGGTGCAGCTTGCGCAGGATCTTTCCTTCGCCTGCACGCATGAGCTTGTTGAGGACGGACACGTAGGCTGACTCCTTGCCGGTCGGGCCTGGCACGGTCGGGTGCGCTGGCGCGGCATTATCAAGGGGCGCAGGCCCCGCCGCAACGGCCATCGTAAGACAGGACCCCGCCACGCCGGGAGGTCCGTCACTACGAGGAACCGTTGTCACCTCTCTGTGTGAACGTACGAGGCGCGCCACAGGTGCCCCTGAACCGGGAAAACCGCTGCTTTCCTCCCGGCCGCGGCTCACACTCTGGCCATGGAACCTGTCACCCTCACCACCGAGCGCCTGCTGCTGCGCCCCTTCCAGCCCTCCGACGCCGACGCGGTCCACGCCGCCTGCCAGGATCCGGACATTCAGCGCTGGACCCCCGTGCCCGCCCCGTACAGGCGAGCGGACGCGGAGGAATTCGTCCGGCGGATCTGCCCGCTGGAGTGGCGGGACAACATCGGCTACCGCTTCGCCGTGGTGACCCGGGACGGCGGCGCGCTGGTCGGCGCCATGGCCCTGGTACGCCTGACCTGGCTGCGCACCGAGGAGCGCCTGGCGGAGCTGGGCTACTGGACGGTGCCGGAGCGCCGGCGGCGCGGGTACACCGGCGAGGCGGCGCGGGCCGTGGTCGAGTGGGCCTTCACGGGGCTGGGGGTGGAGCGGCTGGAGTGGTGCGCCCAGGTCGGCAATGAGGGCTCGCGGGCGGTGGCGCTGGCGGCGGGGTTCCGGATGGAGGGGATCGACCGGGCGCGGATCATCCACAACGGGACCCGGCGGGACGCCTGGCGAGCCGCGGTCCTGCCCTCGGACTGGGGGCTGCCCCAGGCGACGCCGTACCTGCCCGCGCCCGAGCAGAACGCGGAACCCGCCCGCACCTGACCCGCGCCTCACGCCTCACACCTGGCAGGCGTCTGACGCACCTGGCACGCACCTGGCACGCACCTGGCACGCCTGGCACGCCTGGCACGCGCCTGACGCATCGGCTCGCGGATGAGCGGGCACCCGTCGCGGTCGCGCGCGGCCCTCGCTGTCAGTGGCGCCCTCTACGGTATTCGGCATGACGATTGCAGCATCCGAGTCCGCGTCCGGCCCCAAGGGCCCCAAGCCCGAGGTCACCCTGTCCGCCGACGAGGCGCGCCGGATCGCGCTGCGCGCCCAGGGGCTGCTCGGGGCGCCGGACCGGCGGGCCGGGGTGCGGGGGGTGCTGCGCCATCTGGGGGCGGTGCAGCTGGACACCATCTCGGTACTGGCCCGCTCCCACGAGCTCATTCCGTACGCGCGGCTCGGCGCGGTCGGCCGGGCGGCGGTCGAATCGGCGTACTGGACCGAGACCCATGCCTTCGAGTACTGGTCGCACGCCGCCTGTGTGCTGCCGATCGAGGAGTGGCCGTACTTCGCGTTCCGGCGCCGCGCCTACCGCGCCCGCCCGCACTGGTACCACGAGCTGCCGGACGGGGTGTACGAGACGGTCGTGAAGCGGCTGCGCGAGGACGGCCCGCTGACCGCGACGGAGCTGGGCGGGGCCAAGAACGGCGGCCCCTGGTGGGACTGGTCGGCGGCCAAGGTCGCCGTGGAGCGGGCGCTGATGTACGGCGAGGTGGTGTGCGTCGAGCGGCGCGGCTGGAAGCGGGTGTACGACCTGGCGGAGCGCGCCGTGCCGGACGTCCTGCGCCATGACGACCTGGACGACACGGAGTGTCTGCGGCGGCTGGTGGGGCTCGCCGGGCAGGCCCTGGGGGTCGGCACCCGCGCGGATATCGCCGACTACCACCGGCTGAAGGCCGAGCAGGTGGACGCGGTGATCGCGGACTCGGGCCTGGTGCCGGTGACGGTGGCCGGCTGGGACAAGGCGGCCTGGGCGGACCCGGAGGCGCTGGCCGCCCCGGTGCGCGGCCGCCATCGCACGACCCTGCTGTCGCCCTTCGACTCCCTGATATGGGACCGCGCCCGCACCGAGCGGATCTTCGGCTTCACCCACCGGCTCGAGGCGTATGTGCCCAAGCCCAAGCGGATCCACGGCTATTTCGCCATGCCGCTGCTGTCCGGCGGGCGGCTGCTCGGCCGTGTCGACCCGGCCCGCGAGGGGAAGACCCTGGTGGCCCGGCAGGTGTCGCTGGAGGGGGCCAAGGCCGTGGCACCCATGGCTCAGGCGCTGCTGGAGGCGGCCGCGTGGGTGGGGTGCGATTCCGTGCGGATCGAGCGCGTCGACCACCCGGAGTTCGCCGCCGCGCTCACGGCGGCGGTCTCCTGACCGCTCACCGGACCGCCGCCCCGACCGGGCCCTGGCCACCGGCACGACTGTGTCGCGTCGGCCTGACCATGGCCCGGCCGCTCACCTGATCTCGAGGATCTTCTCCCGCATCGCATAGACCACGGCCTCCATCCGGGAGTGCAGCTGCAGCTTCTCCAGGATGTTGCGGACGTGGTTCTTCACCGTGTTCTCGCTGATGAACAGCTCCTTGGCGATGTCACGGTTGTTCATGCCCGTGGCCACCAGCTTGAGCACCTCCAGCTCCCGGTCGGTGAGCCGGGGCGCGGGCACCAGCCGCCGCTCGTCGGTGCGCTGGATCATCGACTTGAACTCGGTGAGGAGCTTGGACGCCATCGACGGGCTTATCTGCGACTGCCCGTCGGCGACCGCCCGGATCGCGGTGGACACCTCGTCGGTCGAGATCTCCTTGAGTAGATAACCGGTGGCGCCCGCCTTGATCGCGTCGTAGAGGTCCGCCTCCTCGTCGCTGATCGTCAGCATGATGATCTTCGCGCTCGGCGCCACCTCCTTGATGGAGGTGCATGCCTCGATGCCGCCGCGCTTGGGCATCCGCACATCCATCAGCACGATGTCCGGCAGCAGATCGGCCGCCTTGTCCACCGCCTCGGCGCCGTCCCCCGCCTCGCCGACGACCTGGATGTCCTCCTCCTGGGCCAGGACGATCTCCAGGCCGCGCCGGAAAAGCGCATGGTCGTCCACCACGAGGACCCGGATCGGTTCCTTGCGCGTCTCACCGCGCGGCTCGCCCCTGTCCCCTGCGACGCCGTGGTCATCGCCGTCGGTCGCGGGCCCGAAGCTGTCCGCCATCGTTCCTCCCCCTGAAGGCCATGGCCCCTGCTGTCCGCACTTGGCTGTGCATGGCTGTGCATGGTGCTATACGGCGGCGACAACCGGTCTTCTCGATATGAGGGTTGGCCGCTGAGCCATGATTTCATGCCTGGCGGACGCTGTGGTGCCGCCGTGGTCGCACGGAGGTGCCCCGGGGGCGCATGGGTGCTCGGAGGCATCACGCCAGATGCGACCACGGACCACAGCGGGACCGTGCGGCACGCCCGCCGCACGGTCCCGTCCGTCCTGATCAGCCTCCCAGCGCGCCACCGGCGCCGCCGGGCTCCTCCCCGACGAACGCCTCGGGCTTGAGGTGGATGACCCCGTAGTCATAGCCATGGCGCCGGTAGACGACGCTGGGCCGACCGGTGTCGGAGTCGACGAACAGATAGAAGTCGTGCCCGACCAATTCCATCTCATAGAGCGCCTGGTCGAGCGTCATGGGGGCGGCGGCGTGGGTCTTCTCCCGGACCACCAGGGGACCTTCGCCCTGGACCTCCAGCGGCCCCATCCTCGTGGTGGGGACGGTTTCCGACGTGCGCTGGGCGGCGATTTCCCCATGGCCGTTGATACGGGCCGCGTTCGGCACCGTCACGGCCACGTCGCTGGCGGGAATGCGGCCGTTGCCACGGCGCGTGTGGCGCTTGTCGTGCTGTTTGCGCATGCGCGCCTCCAGCTTGCCGGCTGCCAGGTCAAGCGCTGCGTACGGATCGGCGGCCGCGGCCTCCGCCCGGATCACCGGACCACGGGAACGGAGGGTGATCTCCACTCGGTCGCAGCGGTCGGCCTGCCGGGGGTTGTGTTCCTTGGACACCTCGACGTCGAGGCTGATCACCTTGCCGTCGAGCTTCTGGATCTTGTCCAGCTTCAGCTTCTCGGCCACGTGCTTCCGGAACCGCTCGGGCACCTCTGTTTTACGGCCCTTGACGACGATGTCCACGCAGAACTCCGTTCCCGGGTCGCTCCGTCAAAGTCGGAGCTCATCCGTTGTGCACTGGGCTCCGGAATTTCTCCAGAGCTTGCTGCCTGGCGGCTTCACCCCCTCCTCCCCGATGGCCAAGATCGCCACCCCTTCTTGTCATTAAAAGCGAAAAGGCACACGAAGTACGCCAAGCGGATAATGCGAGCTATTGCGCTCGCCGTTCCTCACAACCGAACATAGCTCGCCCGGCCGGAAGTCGGCACCCCCTACCGGCACGTACCTCCGATCAGGTGTTTACGTCCGCTTATCATCAGCAACGATGGGCGTTCGTATTCAGTTCCGCTTGGTGATGGCACCGCGATCTTGGTGAACGAGCGCGGGGCGCACGTGGTGTTCGAGGGCGGGGCAGCCATGGAGATCGAGGGTGGGGCACCCATCGCGAACGCGCGGGGCGCGGCCGCCACGACGGCGGCGCCTGCGACCGGGCCGCCCGCGGCCCGCACCGCCCGCGCGGCCTCCGCGAGCGACGCTCCCGTGGTCATCAGATCGTCCACCAGCACCACCAGGCCCTCCGCCAACAGCCGCCCGCAGCCTGGCGCCGCGCCCAGCGCCCCGGTGAGATTTTCCAGCCGCCGCCGCGCGTCCAGCCCGGCCTGATCGGTCACCGCCCGCAGCTGCCGCAGGACCGACAGCACCCGCGCGGGCCGCCCGCCGCGCCGCAGCGCCCCCGCCGCCGCCAGCGCGATGCGCCGGGCCGGATCATGGCCACGCGCCGCGACCGCCCGCCGCGCCGAGGGCACCGGCACCAGCAGCAGCGGCCGCCAGGAGCGGTGACGGGCATGGGGATGGTCATGGGGACGGTCATGGGGACGGGCATGCGGATGCTGATGGGGACAGGCCGTGCTCACCGCCGACGCCAGCGCCTCGCCCAGCGCCGCCGCCAGCCGCAGCTCTCCCCGCTCCTTGTGCGCGAGCAGCACCGCTCTGGCCTCGTCCTCGTAGGCCACCGCCGCATGCACGGGCGGCAGCCCCGACGGGGGCGGGCTGGGCCACACCGGCCGCGCCCCGGCCCCGCACAGCGCCGCGCGGCACCGCCCGCACAGCGCGCCGCCCGACCGGCCGCATCCCGCACAGCCGGTCGGCAGCACCAGTCCGGCGATCTCCCGACTCCACATCCACATGGGCCCACTGTCGCGTCACCCTCACGGCCCCGCCACTCCTGTGGACAACCCTGTGGATAACTGCGGGCCAACCACGGTGTGGCCGCGCCCATCCGGGTGAACGCGCCCCCATCCTGTTGACAGCCATCCTGTTGACAGCCGACCGGTCGACGCCCAGTCGGCTCGGAGACGGAGACGGACGGAGGGCGCGGAGGAGACGGACCGTTATCCCGGATACACCGGAAGCGACCCCTCTCTGGCCACGGTCTTCCAGTCCGTATTCGGCGGCAGCCGCACAATCCCGTCGTTCGTCGTCTCGGCGATCAACGGCCGGTTCGGCCCCTCGAAGGCCGCGACCGACTCCACCCCGTTCGGCCCGGGCACGGCCGGGACGTCAGCCGGCGAGCCGTCCGTCTCGACGTACTGCAGCCGCTGCACCCCGCCCGACTCACGGCCCGCGACCACCAGCCGGCTGCCTCCGGCCCATGAGACGGCGTCCACGTCCTCCAGCCGCGGGGAGACCGAGTGCAGCCCCCGCACCGACAGCTTGGGAGCTTCCTCGCCGCCCCACCGCTCGACGCGGCCGAGCTGCAGCGTCGTATGCCCGGCCCGTTTGACCAGCATCGCGATCCGGGTGCCGTCCGCGGACATCCGCAGCGCCGTGATCACGCCGCCGTTCAGATCCGGCAGCTGGACCTCGTCCGCCTTCTCCTCGCCCTCGCGCAGCCGCAGCAGCTTGGGCTGCTGCGGATTGCGATCGGCGACCCACAGGCCGCCGAGGCCGTCCCAGCTCGGCGCCGACAGCCCGTGCTCCGCGCTGCCGCCCTGGCTGCGCAGCCTCGCCTTGCCGAGCTGGACGCCGGACCTGAGCTCGGTCACGTACAGCGAGCGGCCGTCCTTGGTGACCCCCGCGGCAAGCCGCTCGTCCCGGGACACCGCCACCGATCCGAGTCCGACGCCGTCCTCGCCGAACGGCCCCGGCACGGCCTGCGGCTCCCGCGCGCCGTCGGACAGCCGGACCACCCGGTTGTCGGCGTCCACGAAGTACTGATGATCCCCCCGGCCGTAAACCCCTTCGGGCGCGAAGGAGCGCGCCGCGTCGCGGGACAGCGTGCACAGCTCCGAGCCGTCCTGCCGCTCCAGCCGTACGCTCCGGACCTCCGACGCCGGGGGCTTCATGCCCTGGACCGTGAACAGCAGCTGGGCCGCCATACGGGCACAGCGCGCCTCGCCCACATGTACCGCGCGGTCGCTCAACCGCACCTTCAGCGCCTTCGAGTCGTCGAGGTCCACCTTCTCGTCCCGGCGGCCCAGCTGCGTACCGGCGGGGAATGAGGTGCTGACCACCGGGTTCAGCCAGCTCGTCGGCCCGTCGAGAAGGGCCTTCACGGCCGCGGTGACCGGGTCCACGCCCCGCCGCAGATAGACCGGGTCGGCGACCAGCACACCCTGCCCCGCCCGCGAGTTCCCGGCGTCCGGGCCCAGCTCGGCAAAGTAGTACTTGTTGACCGACTCATACATGCGCTGGAAGTCGGGCTCGCCCAGCACCAGGCCCCGGGGCAGCCGGTCGATCCGCCACTCCGACCCCACCTTCGACAGATGGACGCGCTCCTCGTAGCGGCCCCCGGAGGACCGGTACGCATGCGTGGCGTCCACCGTGGCGATCCGCCGGCCGGAGAGCACGACGGTCCGCCCGTCGCCGTCCCGGTCTCCCGGATCGGCCTCCACCCGCACCTCCGGCGCCTGTTCGAGCACCGTGGTGGCGGCCAAGGGGGCCCACTGCCGTGCGGCGCCCTTGGTCAGGTACTCCTTGGCCGTGGCCAGGTTCCCCTCGTCGCTGGTCGTCGCCTCCAAGAAGCCGTTGACGAGCTCGGTGGGCTGCTCGCCCTTGCCCGGGCTCACCCCGTACACCTGCACTCGCGTATCGACACCCGTACGCGGCGAGGAGTCCACCCGGCGCACATCCCCGCTGTCGGGCATCGAGGCGCAGCCGGTGAGCAGCAGCGCGCCACAGGCGAGCAGCGCGGGCGCGCCCAGCTGCCCGCGCGTGCGGCGGAGGCGGTAGCGGTCAGCGCCCACGGGGGCGGCCCTCCCGTTCGGTCGGTGTCGTGTGTGCCGTATCAGCCGCCGCATCGGCCGCTGTGTCGACCGCCATGTCGACCGCACCCGGCCGCGGGCCCGGCGTGGCCGGCGTGCCTCGGGCCGCGCCCCGAGGCACCACGCGGGCGCCGTTGCCCGGTAGCGCCGTGGGGTCGGCCGTCGGCGTGGGCAGGCCCGCGCCGCCGGGGATGCGCGGCAGATCGGCGCCGGACAGCGCGGACTTCGGCTGCGCGGGTACGGCCGCCAGCCGCTCCTCCGCGCCCTCGCGCGAAGCTGCCCCCGGATCCCCGGTGACCTGCGCCTTTGCACCCCGCCCCGAGGCCAGGTTGCGCCGCGAGTCCTCGGGCTCCAGCGGGATGGGCGAGCCGCGCAGCGAGTCGCCCGCCGTACGCGGCAGGGTCAGCCGGAACTGCGAACCGCCACCGGGCTCACCCCACGCCTGCAGCCAGCCGCCGTGCAGCCGCGCGTCCTCCACCGCGATCGACAGCCCGAGGCCGGTGCCGCCCGTCGTACGGGCACGGGCCGGATCGGCCCGCCAGAAGCGGTTGAAGACGCGGGTCGCCTCGCCCGGCTTGAGCCCGACGCCGTAGTCGCGCACCGCGACCGCGACCGCCCCGCCCGCCGCGGCCAGCCGCACGATCACATCCCGGCCCTCGCCGTGCTCCACGGCGTTGACCACGAGATTGCGCAGCACCCGCTCCACCCGCCGGGCGTCCGCCTCCGCCATCACCGGCTGCTCGGCGCCGCGTACCACGATCCGGGTGCCCTTGGCTTCGGCAAGCGGCTCGGCCCCGTCGACCACCCGGGTCACCACATCGCGCAGATCGATCGGCTCGGCCTCCAGAGCGGCCGCGCCCGCGTCGAACCGGCTGATCTCCAGCAGGTCCGACAGCAGCGACTCGAACCGGTCGACCTGGCCCCACAGCAGCTCGGCGGAGCGCGCCGTGATCGGGTCGAAGTCCTCGCGCGCGTCATGGATGACATCCGCCGCCATCCGTACGGTCGTCAGCGGCGTCCGCAGCTCATGGGAGACGTCCGAGACAAAGCGGCGCTGCATCCGCGACAGCTCCTCCAGCTGCATGATCTTGACCTGGAGGTTCTGCGCCATCTTGTTGAACGACTCGCCGAGCCGCGCGATGTCGTCCTCACCGGTGACCTTCATCCGCTCCTGCAGCAGCCCGGCCGCCAGCCGCTCGGAGATCCCGGCGGCCATCCGTACCGGCGTGACCACCTGCCGGACCACCACCCAGGCGATGGCGCCGAGCAGCACCACCACGAAGACCCCGGCCGTCGCCAGCGTCCCCTTCACCAGGCTGAGCGACTTCTCCTCCTGCGTGAACGGGAAGAGGTAGTACAGCTGGTAGGGATCGCCGTGGATGTCGTTGAGCCGCTTGCCGATGATCAGCGCGGCCTCGGAGTCCTCGGAGCTGTTGTGCCGGATCCGGCCGTACTGCTCGTACGGCGTGGTGCGCGCGTCGTCCACCTTCTTGCGCAGCTCGGCCGGGACGCTGTCCTGCTCGACATCGCCGGAGACGCGCGCCCCACGGCTGACGAGGCGGGGCGTCTCACCCGAGGCGGAGCTGAGCGCCACCACCGAGTACGCGCCCTTGCCGCCGCTGGCGAGCTGCGCCACCAGCTCGTTCAGCCAGCTGGCGGCGTCCTGGCCGCCCCGGCCACTGGCGTCGGCCCCGTCCCCGCTGCGGTTGTCGCTGGTGCGGTCGGCCATCTGCTCGGCGACCTGGAACCCACCGGCGGCCTGGCCCTGCGCCGCATGCCGCTTGGCGTCCAGCAGCCCGTTGCGCACCTGCCCGATGACGACCAGGCCGAGCAGCAGCACCACACCGAGCGACATCAGCAGGGTGGTCGCGACCACCCGCAGCTGGATATTGCGCCGCCACAGCCGGGCAGCGGGCAGCAGCGGACGGCGCACCCACCGCCCGAACAGCCGGATCAACGGATGCGCGGGGCCGCCCGACGCCCCGTCCGGCAGCAGCTGCCCACCGCTCCACAGCCGCCGCAGCAGCGGAATCTCACCCGCCGGATCGACGGGCCGCCCCGGACGCGCGCTCTCCGGGGCTCCACCCGCCGGTCTGCCGGCAGGCGGAGCCGAGCCGACCTCCGGCATCTCAGCTGGGCCCGGCCTTGTAGCCGACGCCGCGCACGGTCACCACGATCTCCGGCCGCTCCGGGTCCTTCTCGACCTTCGAGCGCAGCCGCTGCACATGCACATTGACCAGCCGGGTGTCGGCGGCATGCCGATAGCCCCACACCTGCTCGAGCAGCACCTCACGGGTGAAGACCTGCCACGGCTTGCGCGCCAGCGCGACCAGCAGATCGAACTCCAGCGGCGTCAGCGCTATCGACTGGCCGTCCCGCTTCACCGAGTGGCCGGCCACATCGATCACCAGATCCCCGATGGCAAGCTGCTCCGGCGCCGGCTCCTCCGACCGCCGCAGCCGCGCGCGAATCCGCGCCACCAGCTCCTTGGGCTTGAACGGCTTGACGATGTAGTCATCCGCCCCGGACTCAAGACCGACCACCACATCGACCGTGTCGCTCTTCGCGGTCAGCATGACGATCGGCACCCCGGACTCGGCCCGGATCAGCCGGCACACCTCGATGCCGTCCCGCCCGGGGAGCATCAAATCGAGCAGCACCAGATCCGGTTTGGTCTCGCGGAAAGCGGCAAGAGCCTTGTCGCCGTCCGACACGAACGACGGTTCAAAGCCTTCGCCGCGCAGCACGATGCCAAGCATCTCTGCCAGTGCGGTGTCGTCGTCGACGACAAGGACGCGTCCCTTCATTTGGCCATCATCCCATTACCCGATCGTGACCTGGCGCACAGCTCCGCGATACCGCCCGCGGTGACCGGCGAGACGGCCCCCGCCTCGGTGACGATGGCCGTCACCAACTCCGGTGGTGTGACGTCGAAAGCCGGGTTGTAGGCCTGCGTGCCCAGCGGTGCGACGGGTATCCCGGTGCCCGCGTGCGCCCCCGCGGCCGGAGCATAGGGCACTGTGATGTCTGTCACTTCATGTCCCGGGCGCTGCTCCACCTCGATCGACGCGCCGTCCGCGCTGGCCAGGTCCAGCGTGGTGGTCGGCGCCACGACGACGAACGGCACATGGTGGTAGCGGGCCAGCACCGCCAGCGGATAGCTGCCGACCTTGTTGGCCACCGAGCCGTCCGCGGCTATCCGGTCCGCGCCGATCAGAACCGCGTCCACCTCTCCCGCCGCGAACAGCGAACCCGCCGCGTTGTCGGTGAGCAGCGTGTACGCCATGCCCGCGCGGGCCGCCTCGTACGCGGTCAGCCGCGCGCCCTGCAGCAGCGGGCGGGTCTCGTCCACCCACAGCCGCCGCAGCTGCCCCGCCCGGTGCACCGCCGCGGCCACGGCCAGGGCGGTGCCCCCGCCGCCGGAGACCAGCGCGCCGGTGTTGCAGTGGGTCAGGATGCGGTAGCCGCCCGCGGGCAGCAGCTCGTCGAGGAGGGCCAGGCCGTGCTCGGCCATCCGCTCGCTGGCCTCGGCGTCCTCCCGGTGCAGCGCGCGGGCCTCGGCCAGGGCCGCGGCCGCGGCCCCCTCGGCGTCCGCCCCGCCCTTCGCTGCCGCGTGGTACGCGGCGGCGGCGCGGCGCACCCCGTAGCCGAGGTTGACGGCCGTCGGCCGGGCGTGCGCCAGCGATTCGGCGGCCTCGTCCACATCGAAACCGCGCACCGCGGCGAGGGCGACGCCGTAGGCCCCGGCGATACCGAGCAGCGGAGCGCCCCGTACGGCGAGCGAACGGATCGCCTCCACCAGCACCGGTACGTCGGTGCACACCAACTCGACCTCTTCGGCGGGAAGTCGCGTCTGGTCCAGGATCACCAGCACGGGACCTTCCGGCGGTTCCTCCCAGCGCAGGGCGAGCGCGGCGGGCGATACGTCGGCGCCCCGGTCCACTGAGTGCTGATCAGCCATTGGTCCAGTCTGCCCTCTGCGGCCCCAAGTATTGAAGGCCCCAGCATTGGAGGCCCCAAGTATTGAAACGTCCGCCACGCCCGACGCCCACCGTCCGGCCACGTCCACCGTGGCACGATGACTGCCAACCTGCCGCCGCCGAGCACTCGCGACAGCCCGGCGGCCGCCCTTCGCCCTTACGGGACCGACCTCATGGAGCGACGATGAACGACTCTCCGGGCTGGGCACCGCCCGGACCGTCCCCCACCGATGAACCGCAGCAGCCGGCGCAGGGTCTGGCAGGACAGAGCCCGGGCCCTGTCCTGCCAGACCAGCCTGGACCGGACCGCGCTACGGCAAAAGGCCCCACGGCGGACGGCCCTGCGACGACTGGGTCTACGGCAGACGGGTCCGCGGCGGACGGGACCGCTGCGGACGGGACCGCTGCGGATCAGGTGGCGGCGGACCGACCCTCATGGGGCGCGAAGTGGGCGGAGCGGCAACCACCCGCAGGGCACTGGACGGCGCACCCCGGCGGCGTCCCCGAGCCACCACCCGCCCCTCCGCCGGGCCCCGCGGGTCCGGGCGGTCCAGCAGGCCCTGCCTCGTACGGAAGTCGGGGGGTCGGCTGGACTCCGCCGCCGCCCGCACCGCGGCCCGGTGTCATCCCGCTACGGCCCCTGAGCGTCGGCGAAATCCTCGACGGGGCGACGTCCACCCTGCGCACCCACTGGCGGCCGGTGCTCGGCGTGTCCCTTGCCGTCGCCCTCGTCACCCAGGCCGTGACCACGGTCGCCACAGGACTGTGGTTCCGGGACACGAACGGGCTCGACTCGCTCGAGAACGACCCGAATCCGAGCGTACGAGAGGCCCTGGACGCCCTCGGCCACGCTCTGCAGGGCAGTGCCGCCCCCTTGGCGGCCGGAGTCCTCGGCACTGTGGTCACCACGGCCCTGCTGACGATCGTGATCGGCCGGGCCGTACTGGGACGAACCGTGTCACCCGGCGAGGTGTGGCGCGATGCCCGCCCGCGCCTGCTCCAGTTGTGCGGTCTGCTGCTCCTGTTGCCCGGACTCGTGGCTGCCACCTTCGCCGCCGGCCTGGCGCCGGGACTTCTGCTCATTGCCGCCGGCGCGGACAGCGAAGGCGCGGCGCTGGCCCTGCTGGGCGGGCTCGGCGCGACAGCCGCCGCCCTGTGGCTCTGGATCCGCTACAGCCTCGCCGCACCCGCCCTGATGCTGGAGAAACAAGGACTCAGCGCGGCCATGCGCCGCTCCGCCAAGCTCGTGGGCGGCGCGTGGTGGCGAGTGCTCGGCATCCAGCTCCTCGCGCTACTCATCGCCTTTGTCGTCTCCGCCATCGTCGAGATCCCGACCAGCATCGTCGGGATGGCCATCGGCGGTGACAATGCGATGGACTGGCTTTCCGGTGAGTCCGTCTCCGTCAGCTGGACGTTTCTGGTGGTGATCGGAGTCGGCGGGGTCCTCGCCTCAACCATCACCTTGCCGATCAGCGCGGGTGTCATCGCGCTCCTTTACGTGGACCAGCGCATCCGCCGCGAAGCCCTCGACCTGGAGCTCACCCACGCCGCCGAGATCCGGGGCGACGAAAAATAAAAATGCCTCGGTCCTGGGTATCTTTCGATACCCAGGACCGAGGCTAAAAATTGTTCGGCGGTGTCCTACTCTCCCACAGGGTCCCCCCTGCAGTACCATCGGCGCTGAAAGGCTTAGCTTCCGGGTTCGGA
>NZ_JBSFMM010000169.1:0-24921 GCF_053599555.1 Streptomyces sp. NPDC000941 | reverse complement strand
GCACCGGGGGACGGGATCGCCTCTCCACCCACCTGCTCTAAAAAAGACGGTTGATGCAGTACTTGATGCAGAGCAAGCAGTTTTTTAAGAGCAGGTGGGTGGAGAGCCCCAACCGGACCGGCCTCCACCGCTTCGGGCGCCCAACCGCCGTCCCCCCGCTCGCGAGCCAGTGACGCCCCCTTGGGCCGGACGGCGACGAAGCCTCCGGCCCGCCCCCCCTTCCCGCTGCTGGCCGCATTGCGCCGAAGGCGCGAGACGATGCCCGCACGCGGCAACCGGACCATGCCGACCAGCGATAGCCGGCCCGTACGTCGCGCTCGCGCACCCCCAGCCGAGCGCACCGCTGGACCGACCGGCCAGCCACTGCGCGGCAGCAGCTGCGGCGGAGCGCAGCGGAGCCTGTCCTGAGCCCAACCACCCACCGGGCCAAGGAACCAGGACGACAGGCCAGCCGCCCCCTCCTCCCTCCTGCTGCCGCTTTGGACCCGGAGGGTCCGAGACGAAACCCGCACCCGCCCGAACCGAATGCCGCGAGACGACGGCGTAGGCACAGGCGAAGCGAAGCGAAGCCACCCGCGAAGCCACCCGCGAAGCGGGCAGCACACAGCAGTCAGCCCGAACCGAAAACCTCAGCAGCCGAGCTTCAGCAAGAGATCGGTGAGCTCGACCGGCGTGGTGATCATGCAGTCGTGGCCGGTCGCCAGCTCCCACACCTGGGCCGGGTCGCCGTTGGGCTGAATCGCGGGGACCGGGCGCCGGGTAATGCCTTCGGGCTCGCCGACAACACAGTGGATGTGCGTCCGGGGGATCGCGTCCACCGCCGGGTTGTCCAGTCGGACCGGTTGCTGGAGGCAGCGTACGGGCTGGTCCGACAGCATCGTGCGCAGCCAGGCGACGTCAGCCGGATCGGTGACTCCGAACAGCCCCATGGGCGGCGGAAACTCAGGGAGCGGCGGGACGCGCCAGCCGCTGTCGGACTGGAGAGCGCGGTCGATCTGGGCCTGGGCGACGGGGAGGACATCGACCGCGGTCTCGCCGTCCTCCGGGACCATCGCGTCGAGGTAGACCAAATGTCCGATGCGGTCCGGGATTTGGTTGGCCGCGGACGAGATGACCAGCCCGGCGTAGCTGTGGCCCACGAGGATGACCTCGTTCAGGCCCTCCTCGGTGATCAGCCTGACGACGTCGTCGACATACGTATAGAGCCCCACCTCGGGGCCGAGCAGATGCGCTTTGTCGCCGTAGCCGGTCAGGGTCGGCGCGACCACCCGGTGTCCGGCCGACCCGAGCAACGGCACCACCCGCTCCCAGCACTGTCCGCTGTGCCAGGCGCCGTGTACCAGCAGATATGTGGCCATGGTTTCGCTCCTCGCTGTCGCTTGCCTGTCGGCTGACCACGCTGCCGACCCGGCTCCGGCCCAGCCAGAGCCCCGGCGATCCTGGGGGTGACAGGACCAGGCACACACACCCGGTGCGGATTACGGTGGCGAGATGACCGACGAACCGAACCTGTTGGGCGATTACGTACGCGCCCGCCGTGAGCTCGTCACTCCTGAACAGGTCGGTATCCCCGTGGTGGGGGTACGGCGGGTGCCGGGCCTGCGCAGGGAGGAGGTGGCGATGCTCGCGGGCATCAGCGCCGACTACTACCTGCGGCTGGAGCAGGGCCGCGACCGCAACCCCTCCGTACAGGTTCTGGAGTCACTGGCCCGCGCGCTGCGGCTCGACGAGGACGCGACGGCGTACCTGCTGCGCCTGGGCACCGACAACCCCCGACGGCAGCGGCGCCGACGCCCGCGCCGGAAGGAGACCGTGCCACCGGGCATCGCCAAGTTCGTGGCGGCGCTCCCGCTGCCCGCGTACGTCGAGGGCCGCTACTTCGACGTGCTCGCCGCCAACGCCTTGGCGACCGCCGTGTCACCGCGCTTGGCGGTGGGCGGCAACCGCCTGCTGGACGCGTTCCTCGACCCGGCCGAGCGCGCCCTCTATGCGGACTGGGAGAACGCCATCGTGGGCATGGTCGCCGGTTTCCGCGAGGCTGTCGGAACCGATACGGACGACCCCCGCTTCATCGAGCTCGTCGGTGAGCTCTCCCTCGCCAGCCCCCGCTTCAGCCGGCTGTGGGCCCGCCATGACGTGGTGGTGTGCGAAGGCACGACCAAGTGCATCGACCACCCCCAGGTCGGTCGCCTGCGGCTGAACCAGGAGCGGCTGGGCATCGGCGGCGCGGCGGGCCAGACGCTGATCGTCTTTCACCCGGACCCCGGCACCGACAGCGCCGACAAACTGGCGCTCCTCGCCTCCGCCGTCCAGGCACCGGCCGCACCTCAAGACACCGTTCGCCGCTGAGGCGGCCCCGGCTCCCTCCAGATATGCGTATTCGGAGTCTCAACAGGAGAACTGTCGAACGGTATGTGTTTCCCGTTGTTCCACGCCTCTTCCCGTTGACCAGCCGGCCAATGAGGCGTCGAGTTCAGGCCGGGCTCGACGGCATTCCCCTCGTTCTCCCGGGTTTTCGACTGCGCCAGGAACTGGGGCGGATGACCCGCACGATACTGAAGCAGCTCGAAGTTGGGGTATGCATCACCCTCGAGCTTGACCTGGGAGCCACCCGAATCACCCAACTTGATTCCGATGTCCCCGTTCACGGCAAAATACGGCATTTTGCTGTTGATACCCGTGTACTTCACCTGGAGAGAGCCGTTGTTGTCCAGGTAAACTTTGACGTTGTTCTTCCAGAAGCCCTCACCGATACCCTTTGCCGGAATCGTTTTCTTCAAGGGCGGATCCTGTATCTTGTGCTCTGAGAGTCGGACGATCGCCACCGACGGAGTTACGGTGTAGGTGATCTTTCCGGTGGCCGTATCCCATGCGAAGGCTATGCGGTACGGAGCGTTCGGATTAGCCGAGAATGAGCGATCGTCACCCTCCAGCAAACCGAACGCCCCGGTTTTGTAAGGGATGAAGAACCGGCCGAGGATAACCCCATGATTGCCGCCCACCGGGCGGACCCATGTCGTTGTCTGCGACGACATGGGAGGTATCGCACCGAAGTACTTATCGTATACGTCGGCCAGTTCACGCGTCTGGTTGATCCTGTCATCCGTCGTGACGACGTACCCGCGTGAAGGCAGCAAACCCGGGTTGAACACTTGCGCCCCGCCGCCGCCCCCCGCCACTTCGAATGCCTTGCCAACAGCCTTGACCTCGGTGTCGGTGGCGGCAATCGTTCCGAGGTTACTGAGCACCTCACCGTCCACGGCGCCTCCGCTCGGTCCCCACCGCGCGACGGTCAGATTGCTGATGTCGTTTCCGAAGTCCTTCGCGCCCGCCTGGTAGGACGAGATCGCCGGAGACAACACACCGGTAATCCACCCCTTCAGATCCCGGGCGGCACCGGTCGTCTTATCGGCATAGTTATAGAGATTTTGCGGAACCGCGGCTGCTTCGCCCATGCGCTCAGTTTCCTTCGGGATTCTTGAGGAGGGCCGCACGGGCCTTTTGCGCCTGGTCGGTCGCGTGTTTGACCTGGGCCTGAATGCCGAGCACTTCCTGAGCCAGTCTGCCCAATGCGGCTTGCTGGGCATTGAACTCGGATTCGAACTGCTGACGCTTCCCGCCTCGCCATTCCCTCCCGAACTGATTGAACTGCGCCGCGCGTTGCCCTGCGCGCAGCTCTGCGAACGCTTTTATTTTGTCGTACGCCAGACCAAGCGCTTTGCTCAGCGTTTCCGCGGCATTGAAGTCGTAATGGACCTGCTTCGGGGCAGTCACTACCCTGGCCTCCTCACCCCATGAGAAATGGCAACTGTGTCACCAGAGGGCCGGAATGTCATTGATACCCAGCGCACAGCGCTTGACCTACCGTGCAATGGACGGCAGCCGCCCAACCGCACACGTCCCGTGCGCCGATTCCGCGAAGTGGAGGGTGCCGCCATGGCGGACCGCGATCTCGCGGGCGATGGCCAGGCCGAGTCCTGCCCCGCCGGACTTTCGGGTGCGGGCGTCCTCCAGTCGGCTGAAGCGTGTGAAGACCCGCTCCCGGTCCGCCGCGGGGATTCCGGGGCCGTCGTCGCGCACCTCGAACACGACGGTGTCCCCGTCCTCGTGGCGGCGCTCGGTACCGACCGTGATCTCGACCGTGGTGCGGGCGTAACGGCAGGCGTTGCCCAGCAGATTGCGCAGCAGCCGTTCGAGCTGGACATCGCTGCCCCGGACCCAGACCGGCGGGTCGTCGGCGGCGACGCAGCGGATGTCGAGCGGGCGGGGGTGGGGCAGGTGCTGGTGTTCCACGATCAGATCGTGGGCGAGGTCGGTGAGATTGACTTTCGTATCGGCGGCGGGCGCGCCGCCGTCCAACTGGGCCAGGAGCAGCAGGTCGTGGCTGAGGTTCTGGAGCCGCACGATGTCCCGGAGGGCATCGCGTACCCGGGCCTCCCAGTCGACGCCGTCCGGGTGCGTCAGCGACGATTCGAGGGAGGCCCGGAGCCCGGCGAGGGGGCTGCGCAGCTCGTGGGAGGCGTCGGCGATGAACCGCTGCTGGAGTTCGGCCGACCGCTCCAGCCGGTCCAGGGTCGTATTGATGGTGCGTGCGAGCCGGGCGATTTCATCGGCCGAGCCCGAGGACGAGACCGGCACCCGGCGGCCCAGCGACCGGGCCGTGATGTCCTCGAGTTCCCGGCGGATGGCCTCGACGGGGCGCAGCGCCCGGTCCGCCGCCGTCCACGCGGTGACGGCGAGGACCACGACGGCGAGGGGTCCCCAGAACGCCAGGCCCCAGCCGAGGCCGGCCAGGTAGCCGAACGCGGATCCGCCGGTCTGGACCGACCACCAGAGTTCGGCGGCGAAGAGGAGGGCGGTGGCGGCGCCGACCACGAGCGCGACGCGCAGCCGCAGGGACAGCGCCTGTCGGGCAGGCCGTGCGAACGCCCACACCGTGGCGCCGAGGATCAGCATGACGGCGGGGCCCTCGACCTCGGGCCTGCGTACCAGCTCCATGACATCCATGGACGGGAGACACACGGCGACCGCGATGAGCAGCCAGGCCGCGGCGAGCCCGGCCCGTACGGCGGCGCGTACTTGCGGGGCGAGCGACTTGCGCGGCCGGGTGCGCACCGCCCGGCTGTCCGGCGCGTCAGGCGCCATGGCCGGTCATGCGGTAGCCGATGCCCCGGACCGTCTCGATCGACGCGCGGCCGAAAGGCGTGTCGATCTTTCGGCGCAGGGCGCTCACGTACACCTCGACGATGTTCAGATCGCCTTCGAAATCCGCCGACCAGACCTGATCGACGATGTCTATCTTGGGCACGACTTCACCGGCCCGCCGCGCAAGGCATTCGAGCACCGCGAACTCCTTGGCGGTCAGCCTGATCTGGACATCGCCGCGGCCACTTGACCGGTTGGCCGGGTCTATCCACAGGTCGCCGATGCGCAGCACGGTGCGGGTCCGGGCGCCGCCGCGGCGGAGCAGGGCCCGCAGCCGGGCCTCGAGCACCACGTACGAGAAGGGCTTGGCCAGGAAGTCGTCGGCGCCGGTGTCCAGCGCCTCGGCCTCGTCGTACTCGCCGTTCTTGGCGGTCAGCATGAGGATGGGCGTCTCGATGTCCTCCGCACGGAGCCTGGCGCAGACCCGGTATCCGTTCAGGCCGGGCAGCATGATGTCGAGCACGATCGCCTGATACGGGTGCTGGCGTGCCATGTGCAGCCCGACCAGGCCGTCATGGGCCACGTCCACCGCGTATCCGGCCGCTTCCAGGCCCCTTTTCAGGGCGATCGCGAGCCCTTCCTCGTCTTCCACCACCAGTAGCCGCATCGCCTCAGTATCCCCAGCGGTTCCGGCCGTCCCTGAAGAGGTCTTCAGGATCCTTCAGCGTCGTCTCAGCAGCTCCGGGTGACCATCGGGCCCGTTCCCCGTCTGTTCCCTGCCTGCCCCTGCCTGCTTTCCGGCCCTTGAGGTGACCTGTGACCATCGCCCCTGTCCTTCGCCCCGACCCGGTGCGCGGCGGAGAAGTCAGAACGCCCCGTGGCCGGCGGGTGGCTCTGGTGGTGGCCGTCGTGACGACGCTCGCCGCCGTCGTACAGCAGGTGCTGCACGCGGTGGGTGTCGCCGACGGGCAGCCGTGGCCCTGGCTGCTCGTCGCCGCCCCGGCGTGGCTGCTCGCCCTGCGGGGGCTGCGCGCAATGCCCGCCCCGCCGCCCTTGGTCGTACGTGCCATCGACCGGCTGAGGCGAATACCCGTGTGGGCGGGGGCCGCCGCGGTCCTGGCCATGGCCACCGCCGTATGGGCCGCGCTTCAGGACCACGAGCCGCTGATCGGCCATGAGGAGGCGGTGTACGGCAACAAGGCCCGCTCCTGGCTCGACGGCACCCCGGACGCGGGCTGGGGCACCTACCGCCCGGTGGGGCTTCCCGCGCTCGGCCGGATAGCCCTGGCCGTGCACGACGACGTCGGGGCGCTGCGGGTGGTGGCGCTGCTCCTGACCCTGTTCACCCTCGCCACGGCCTATCTGGTCGCCGCTCGGCTGACCACCCCCCGGCGGGCGGTGGTGGTGACTCTTCTGCTCCTCAGCGGGCTGGGCTTTCTGCGCCGCCTCCCGTTGTTCCTCAATGACATCGGCGCCACGGGCCTGCTGCTGACCGTGGTCTATCTGCTCGTCCGCGCACAGGAGAAGCCCGGTTCACGCGCTCTGACGCTGCTGCCCTTCCCGGCGCTCGCGGCCTTCCATCTGCGGTACGGCGTGGTGGGCACCCTCGCGGCCGTCGCCGTAGCCGCCGTCCTCGCCTACGGCCCCCGGGCCTGGCTGGCCCAGGGGCGCCGACTGGCCCTGTGCGCGGGCGTCCTGCTCGCCGGGCTGATACCGCACTTCATCTACGCCACCAAGGCCACCGGCAGCCCCCTCGGCCTGGTCTTCTCCGCGACCGAACACGCCGGGCGGGCCTATGTGGGCGACGGTCTCGTGTACTACCTGTCCGTCTTCCCGTACCGGCTGGCCGGCGACCTCGGTGGCGTCGTCATGGCCGCGGGGCTGTGGGGCCTGGGCGCCGCGATCCGGCGGCGGCGCGGCAACCGGCGTACGGGGGCGGCGACTTCGAGGACTTCGGCGACGCCGCGACCCGGCGACCGGAGCCGGGGGTTTCTCGGAATGACCGCGGTGCTCACCTTCATCGTGCTGGGGGTGGCCACGGACGGCGAGCCCCGCTTCGTCTACCTGCCCGTCGTCCTGCTGACCGTCCTCGGCGTGCAGACCCTCGCCGAATCGGCCGGCCGCTGGTCCGCGACCGTGCTCACCGCCATCGCCGCGCTGGCCGCCGTCACCGTGCCCGCGACCGCGCAGTACGTGGCGCACGACGCGATGCCGGGCCCCACCGCCCAACGCGTCTCAACTCTCGCCGTGGCCCGGCAACTCGCCGGTGACCGGCCCTGTCTGCTGGTCACCGGCTACGAGCCCGACCTCGGCTGGTACTCCGGCTGCGACGCGGTCACCTACGGCCAGTACCGGCGGATGGCCCCGGCCGCCGGGGTCGAGGTGAGCCTCGTCCTCTTCGAACGGGGCCGGTTGCAGCCCGGCCCCGCGTCGTTGGGCCGTCTCATCGACGGGCGCGCCACCACGACCCGTACGATCCCCACCGAAGGCTCCCTCGGCACGGCCACGGTCATCACGCTGCGCGCGAGGAATTGAGCGCGGCGACCACGTACCAGTGTGCCGGGAGGTCGATCCGCGTCCCGTCCGCCCGGTACTCGGTCTGCGGCAGGGTGGTGGGCCCGTCGGCCAGCACCGTAAGCCCCGCCTCGCCCAGCAGCTCCGGCACTTCGGCGGTGCGCGCGTCGGCGGGGCGCAGGTCGTGGTCGAACACCCGGCGGAGCTTGGGCGGCGGGCCGCCGGGGCTCTGTGCGGCCTCCCGCAGCACGGTCTTGGACTCTTCGGTCAGCTCGGCCACGAACGCCCGGCCGCGCCGCCCCAGCAGGGTGGCCACCGCCTCGGCGACCGGCAGCCGGTCGGGCGGGTCGCTCTGGTGGATGACCGCGCGCAGATAGACGTTGACGTCGCCCAGCCGCCCATGGAGTTCCTGTACGCGCGCGGCGTCGGTCAGGCTGAGTTGTTCGAACTCCGCCACCTTCTCCGTATCGGCGCGCCGCGCGTGGTCGATGGCCGCCGAGGACAGGTCCACGCCGATGGCGCGGGGGAAGCGGGTGGCCAGATAGCGGGTCTGGGTGCCGTTGCCGCAGCCGAGGTCGGCGATCGGCAGAGTGGCGTCGGCGTACGGGGCCAGCAGTGCGAGGTGCGGGATCGCGGACAGCGACGGGTCGGCGTCCCAGATGGCCTCCCCCGGCGCGTCCGAGGTGTGCTGCCAGTAGCTCTCCCACGCCTGCCTGTAGCGCTCCGATACGCTCATCCGCCGCTCCCCGGAGTAGACGCCTCCGTACGCCCCTGACGCGGAAGGCTCTGTTCGAACCAGACTGTCTTGCCGTCCGCCGACCGGCTGCTGCCCCACTCCCGGGCCAGGGCGCCGACCACCCGCAGCCCGCGCCCCGTCTCATCGTCGCGGCCCGCGCTCAGCAGCGTCGGCAGTTCGTGGTCGTCGTCGGAGACCTCCCACAGCAGCGCGTCCGTACGCACCAGACGCAGCACGACATGATGGGTGTGGGCATGCCGTATCGCATTGGTCACCACCTCGCTGACCAGCAGCTCCGCGGTCTCCACTGCCTCCGGCAGGCCCCATTGGAGCAGCCGCTCGCGCACCAGCCGCCGCGCCCGGCGCACTTCGCCCGGCTCCAGCGCGAGCCGCCACTGCGCCACGTCCGCCGCCGGGATGCCGTTGAGCCGGGCCATCAGCAGCGCCACGTCGTCCTTGCGGCCGCCCCGGGTGTTGAGGGCGCGGATGATGGTGTCGCATGCCTCGTCCATCGACGCCGCGGGGTGCGCGGCGGATTCGCACAGCGCCGCGAGCCCGGCGCCTATGTCCTGGCCGCGCACCTCGACCAGGCCGTCGGTGCACAGCACCAGGCGGTCGCCGGGCGCCACCCGTACCAGGGCCGTCTCGAAGGGCACCCCGCCGACCCCGATGGGCGCTCCGGTGGGCAGGTCGAGCAGTTCGCTGCGGCCGTCCTGGGCGCGCACCAAGACGGGCGGGATATGGCCCGCGTTGGAGATCAGCAGTTCGGAGCGGATGGGGTCGTAGACGGCGTAGAGGCAGGTGGCGAGGTAGTGCTCGCCGAGCCGCTGCGCCAGGTCGTCGAGGCTGCGCAGCAGTTGGGCGGGCGGCAGGTCGAGGGCCGCCATGGTCTGTACGGCGGTGCGTAACTGGCCCATCATCGCCGCCGCGTTCAGGCCGTGCCCCATGACGTCGCCGACGACGAGCGCGGTGCGCGAGCCGGACAGCTTGACGCAGTCGAACCAGTCGCCGCCGACCCGGCCGAGCCGAGTGCCCGGCAGATAGCGGGTGGCCGTGTCGCATCCGGCCATCCGCGGGGTGACCTGGGGCAGCATGCTGTCCTGGAGCGTTTCGGCGACGTTCTCCTGGTAGGTGTACATACGGGAGTTGTCGAGCACCAGGCCCGCGCGGGCGGCGAGTTCGGCCCCGGTCGTACGGTCCATGTCGTGGAACCGCTCCCGCCCCGCGCGGCGCATCAGCACCATGAAGCCCAGCACCACATCGCGCGCCGTGAGCGGGACGATCAGCAGCGACCGCCCGTTGATCAGCGGCCGCAGGTCCCGCTTCTCGAACTCCCCGGAGATCCGGTCGCCCAGCGCGTCGTCGAGGTACGGGATCAGCACGGGCTCGCCGGTGACCATGCACTGGAAGAACGGCGTGTGTTCGGGGAAGGCGATGGCCTCCCCGACCGGCACGGTGTCGTCCCAGCGGCCCGGTTCGTCGTTGTGCTCGACCCACACCCGGTGCCAGATGGTGGTGACGTCGGGCGGACCGTCGGGGAACCCCTCGCCGGCCAGCACCTGGGCGCGCAGATGGGTGCCGGCGAAGTCCGCGAAGCGGGGCACGGCGGCGCTGGTGACCTCGCGGATGGTGCGGGCGAGGTCGAGGGAGCTGCCGATGCGCCCGCTGACCTCGTTGAGGAATTCCAGCCGCTCGCGGACGGCGGCGTACTCCAGGTCGAGGTCTTCGGCCGCGTCGTACGGGGCCGCGGATGCGTACGAGTCTTCGGCTGCGTACCGGGCTTCGGAGGCGTACGGCACACCGGGGGCGTGCGACGCTTCCCGCGCGCCCCCGCCCCGGGTCACGTCTTCGGTCCCGGCCGCGGACGCCGCGCGCCGGGCCGCCTCCTGCCGCGCCTGCCGCTCGCGGTAGCGGGGCAGGCCCCAGTCCGGGGTCACCGGCACCCGCTCGTGCCTGCTGATCTCCAGCACCGGATAGCCGAGTTCAAGGATCTGGGCGACGATCCGGCCCGCCCTGGCCGGGCCCATATTGGGCAGGATGTCCGGCAGCCGCCCGGCGAGCCGGTCCGCGCCGGGGAACTGGGTGTGCCGGGCGAAGCCGGGCGCGAACCGCTCGCGCTCCCCGCCGACGGCCGCGCGCTCCGCCTCGGCCGGGCCCGAGGCGTCGGCCGCGAGCACGAGCAGCCGCTCCGGCCCCGGCCCGACCAGCGGATAGGCCCACCACAGCACTTCGACCGGATCGTCGTCCCGGCCATCGGCCATCCGGGCCCGCCCGGCCGTCGGGTAGGGCGCCGCCCCGCCCGGCGAGGCGTCCAGGTCCGGCCCGCGCTCCCCGCCCTCCCAGTCCGCCCCGCCCAGCGCGCCCGAGACCGGCATCAGATCGACGGCCCGGCAGCCCACGGCCTCCTCACGGCTCCGCCCGAAGAGCCTGCGCGCACCGGAACTCCAGTGCGTCACCAGCCCGTCGACATCGACGACCACCACCGCGAGCGGCATCCGCCCGGGCCCGCCACCCCGCTGCACCGGCACCCGGGGCACCCCGCCCACCTCGTCGTCGCCGCTGGACGTGCCACGGTCCATAGGGGGATGACTCCTTAGCCAGGCAAGATCTGCGCCACAGCTACCCACGGTACGGCCGCCGCGGGGCGCCGCGCGCCGCAATACCCGAATAGGGGTTTCTCTCAGCCGCCGTCTCAGCCGCGTATGGTCACACCGTGGCGGGTGCGCAGTCGGCGCAGCTCCCATAGGGCGAGCCCGGTCACCGAGAGCGGGCCGCCGAACAGGGCACAGAACTGGGCCCACAGCGGCCCGCCCGGCATACCGTCCCCGGTCGCGTTCAGGACGGCGATGATCCACACCATCACCACGGTGATCACGGCAGGCAGCGCGGCGTGCACATAGGCGGTGTTGAAGGCCGAGCGGGCGACGTAGGCCGAGGCCAGGACGAAGAACGGCAGCCCCCACAGCACGAACACGAGCGCCGGGACCGCGGCCACGAACAGCCACACCCCGTGCAGCCCTTCCATCTTGTCGGTGTTGGCCGAGACCACCCACAGTGTGGCGACGAGGACGGCCACGGTCAGGACGTACCAGCCGACGGTCTTGGCCGGGACGCTGAGCCGGGAGCGCAGCAACCGCCGCCGCTCCGCGGGCGCGTAGCGGATGAAGAGGGCGATGATCACCGGTCCGGCGATGAGGAGCAGGATCGGGGTCAGGATGAGTAGGCCGGCACTCTCGCTGGCCTGGTCCTTCAGGTCGCCTTCCGATCCGTACGTGTAGTAGAGGGCGAACGTCGCGAGGAGGCCGAGCACCGTGCGGGTGATCTGGACGCGGTCGACCAGGGGGTCGTGGACGCGCCCGCCGCCGTCCTGGTCGAACAGTTTCCGCGCGGGCCGGTGCGCCAGGCGGAGCAGGGGGACGAGGATGGAGAGGAAGGGCACCCGCCGGTACCAGCGCCGACCTGTGGGCGCGGGGCGGTAGGGCCCGGGCGGCGGGGGCGGGGGCGGCCCGTAGGGGTTCGGCGGTGGCGGTCCGTACGGATCCGGTGTCGGCGGAGGCCCGTACGGATCGGGTGCCGGGGGCTGCGGTCCCCAGCGGTTGCCTCCCTGCCCGGGGCCGTTCGGCGGACCCCATCCCCCCGTTGCCATCGCGACTTCTCCTTGCCCGCGCCTGCGACCACGCGTTTTTGGTCAGTGGCCGGGAAGTCTAGGCCACGAAGACGAACCGGCCCCCACCCCGGAGTGCTCAGTCCTCGTGGCCGAGTTGAAGGTCGCGTTCGGTACGGCCGCCGCCCGCGACCTGGAGGACCGTCGCGACGGGCGGGTAACCCGCCGCGATCACCGTGTACTCGCCCGCCGAGAGGTCGACGAAGCGGAAGGCGCCGTCGGTCGTGGTGGTCGCCGTGTCGACGACGTTGCCGGCCGCGTCCAGCAGCGTGACCCGCGCGTCCTCGACCAGCCGTCCGCCGCCCGCCCGCACCACGCCGCGCAGCACCGCGCCGCCCGCGAGCTCGATGTCCTGCCGGGTCTCGCGGTCGGCCTGGACGGTGACCGGCAGCGCGGCGGGGCGGAAGGCGGGGGCGCTGGAGGCGAGGGTGTACTCGCCGGCCACCAACTCCGAGATCACATAGCTGCCGTCGAGCCCGCTGCGGGTGGTGGCGACGACCTCGCCGCGTACATCG
This sequence comes from Streptomyces sp. NPDC000941, assembly GCF_053599555.1. Lineage (NCBI taxonomy): Bacteria > Bacillati > Actinomycetota > Actinomycetes > Kitasatosporales > Streptomycetaceae > Streptomyces > Streptomyces sp. NPDC000941. Next base: position 12,347 of record NZ_JBSFMM010000169.1, on the reverse strand, counting down.
GTGAGGGTGACCGTGGCGTCCCGTACGGGCGCACCGTCCGCGGTGCGTACCGTCCCGGCCAGCCGCCCCGCGCCGCCGAGCACGACGTCGAGGTCGACCGGACGGTCGCCGACGGTGACGCTGACGGCCCGCGGCTGATGGCCGCCGGCCGCGGCGATCAGGATGTAGGAGCCGGCACCCGGAGTGCTCAGCGCGTACCGTCCGTCCTCCCCGGTGGCGCCGCGCCCGATCTGGCGTCCGGCGACGTCGATGAGGGTGAGCGCCGCCCGTGGGACGGTGGTGCCGTCGTGGTGCTGGACGGTGCCGCAGACCGGGATGCCCGCGGTGGTGGGCGTCGGGGCGGTGCGGGGCACGGTGCGCGCGGCCGGGACGACGGGTTCTTGCTGGACGGCAAAGTCGGTGTGGGACACCAGAGGTTTCTCCTTCAGCAGGAAGGCGAGCAGGAAGCCCAGAACGAGCACCGGCACGAGATAGAGGAAGATCCGCGGCATGGCGTCGGCGTACGCCGCGATATAGCCGTCGCGCAGTGGGCCGGGCAGCGAGTGCACCAGCTGCGGGGTGACCGACTCGGGGTCGGGGATCCCGGCGCCGGACGCCCCCGGATCGGCGCTGCCCGTGGGGAGTTCGACCGCGAGCCGGTCGGCGAGGCGGTGGGCGAAGAGGGTGCCGAAGACGGCCGCGCCGACACTGCCGCCCATCTGCCGGAAGTAGTTGTTGGCGCTGGTGGCGGAGCCGATGTCGGCGGGGCGTGCGGAGTTCTGGACGGCGAGCACCAGCACCGGCATGACCAGTCCCATGCCGAGCCCCAGGATCCCCATCCACAGGCTGTAGTCGGGGCGGGAGGTGTTCTCGTCCATCCGGGAGAGCAGCCACATGCCGATGGCGGAGAGCACGCCGCCGACGATGGGGAAGATCCGGTACCGGCCGGTGGCGCTGATGAGCTGGCCCGAGGCGACGGAGGCCACGACCATGCCGCCCATCATGGGCAGCAGCAACAGCCCCGACTCGGTGGCGCTGGCGCCGTCGACCATCTGGAGAAAGGTGGGCAGATAGCTGGCGGCCCCGAAGAGCGCCACGCCGACGACCATGCCGATGAGCCCGGTGACGCAGAAGACCGAGTCACGGAACAGCCGCAGCGGGATGATGGGTTCGACCGCCACCGACTCGATGACGACGAAGAGGATCGCGCTGCCCAGCGCCCCGAGTGCGAGCCCGAGGATGACACGGGACTTCCACGGGTATTCGGTGCCGCCCCAACTCGTCAGCAGCACCAGGCAGGTCGAGGACACGGCCAGGAGCAGCGCGCCCAGGTAGTCGAAGCGCGCCCGCCTGGTCGGCTTGGGCAGTTTGAGCGCGACGACCACGACGGCCAGGGTGACCAGGCCGAAGGGCACATTGACGTAGAAACACCAGCGCCAGGACATGTGGTCGGTGAAGAAGCCGCCGAGTAGCGGGCCCGCGACCGACGCGAGGCCGAACGCGGCGGCGATGAGCCCCATGTAGCGTCCGCGCTCACGGGGCGGGACGATGTCCGCCATGATCGCCTGAATGCCGATCATCAGGCCCCCGGCGCCCACTCCCTGGACCGCCCGGAAGGCGATCAGCTCCTCCATCGTGCGCGACCAGCCCGCGAGCGCGGAGCCGGCCACGAAGACGGCGATGGAGAAGATGAAGACGCCTTTGCGCCCCATCAGGTCGCCGAGCTTGCCGTAGACCGGCAGCACGATGGTCGAGGCGAGGAGGTACGAGGTGATGGCCCAGGACATCTTGTCCAGGCCCTGCAGTTCACCGACCACCTTCGGCAGGGCCGTGGCCACGATGGTCTGGTCGAGGGCCGCCAGCAGCAGCGTGAGCATCAGCCCGAAGAACACCATCCGGACCCGGGCCGGGCTGAGCCCGACCGGAGCGCCGCCATCGCCTGCCGGGCCGCCGCCCGCCGGACCGGGGTCCGGCGCGTCATCGGCCGTCTGGTGCGTCGGCTGCCGCACCGTTTCGTGCGCCTGTTGAGCCGGTTGAGCCTGCTGCGCCTGCTGGACCTGTTGGGCCTGCTGCGCCTGCTGGGCTTGTTGCGCCTGTTGTTGTGCCTGTTGAGCTTGTTGTGCCGCTTGTTGCGCCGTCCGGGCCCAGGCGGGTACGGGACCGGCGGCGCGCCCCGGCTCGCCCCCCTTGGCCAGGGGGGTCCAGGTGATCCCGCCCACGTCCTTCTCCCCTCGTCGCGCCTGCACCGCCGCCCATTTCTCGCATTACGCGACAACTGTGAGCAAGCGCGACGAATCGCCGCTGACCGGTGGGGAGAGGGACGTAAGAGGCTTTCGCCCCGGTCGGAGGGTGTGCGGCGGCTAACCGCGCCGCGGAGAAAACCACCCGATCCGGTGAGCCTTCGGTTACTTCTGCTTCGCGACCTCGGTGGCGAGGTTGGCGAGCAACGCATCATAGATCCGGGCCAGGCCCTTGGGTGCGAAGAGCCGCTCGAAGAAGCCGCCGATACCGCCCGCGCCCTGCCAGACCGAGGTGACGACCACCCGCGCCTGACCCTCGCCCGCCGGGGTCACGGTCCAGGTGGTGACCATCGAGGAGTTACGGTCCTTCTCGATGAGCTCCCCGTCGGTCGGCTCGGTCACCTCCAGCAGACAGTCGCGCACGCGCTTGCTGGTGGCCTGGAGCTTCCAGTGGACCAGCGTGCCCTCACCGTCGCCGCCCTCGCGTACCTCGTACTCGCTGAACTGCTCCGGCAGCAGCCGGCCGCGCACACCGCTGTAGTCGGCGAGCGCGTCGAACACGTCCTCGGGGCTGCCCGCGACGATCCGCTCAGTGGTGGCCTCGACTTGGCCCATTGCTCTCCTCCACTCGCTGAACGGCGCCTCGGCTGCGGCGCCATCGACTGCGGCAAGCCAACCATTTTTGCTGGGACTTTGCCTAATTGGAGGCAGCCACCGGTAGAGCGGCGACGACCGGATCAGCGCACCGCGCGGACGCCGTCGAGGGCCACGCCGAGGACGCGGTCGCGCTGGGCGTCGTCGAGGAAGTTGGTCGCGGTGATCCCGGCGACCATCCGCAGCAGGTCGTCGAAGTCGATATCGGCGCGGACCCGGCCGGCCTGCCGCGCCCGGTCGAAGAGCGGGCCACCCGCCCGGTACATCGACTCGCGGCAGGCCTGGAAGATGTCCGACTCGTCGTCCATGGCCTCGCGGATCGCCCGCTTGGTGACGCTGTAGCCGACGAAGCGGCGCAGCCACGAGTCCAGCGCCTCCCAGGGCTCCAGCGCGGCGGCCTCCTCGGCCACCCGGCAGAGCGCGGCGACCTCGTCGGCGTAGACGCTCTCGAAGAGATGGCGGCGGGTGGGGAAGTTCCGGTAGAGCGTGGCGATGCCGACCCCGGCGCGGCGCGCGATGTCCTCCAGCGGCGCCTCGGCGCCGCTCTCGGCGAACACCTCGCGCGCGGCGGACAGCAGCGCGTCGTAGTTGCGCGCGGCGTCCCGGCGGTACGGGCGCTGGGCCGCGACGATCTCGTCGACGGGGAGCTGCGGGACGGTCACGGGGGCCTCCGGGTGGAACGGGTCGAAGCGGGTTCGGAGCGGGTTCGGAGCAAGCGGTTTGAAAGTGGAGGTTGGCCTCCGCTAGAGTGGAGGTACACCTCCACTTTATCAGTCGGGGCCGTGCACCGCCGGTCGCGCACCCTCGTGCGCCCACCGTTCCACAGTGCCCGCGCCCCAGGTCGGCCGTGCCCAGGCGCGTACCGCCCCATCCCCTGTCCTGTACGGAGAGGTCACCATGCCACGCAGCTCCACCCGCCTCACCTTCGCGGTCCTCGCGACAGGCGCCGGCGTGTTCTCGATGCTCCAGTCACTGATCGCCCCGGCCCTGCCGACCGTGCAGCACGCCCTGCACACCTCCCAGTCCACCGCGACCTGGGTGATGACCGCGTATCTGCTCTCCGCCTCCATCTTCACCCCGATCCTCGGCCGCGTCGGCGATCTCATCGGCAAGAAGCGCACCCTGGTCGCGGTCCTCGTCGCGCTCACGCTCGGCTGTCTGCTCGCCGCGCTCGCGCCCACGATCGGCATACTCATCGTCGCCCGGGTGATCCAGGGCATCGGCGGCGCGCTGTTCCCGCTCTCCTTCGGCATCATCCGCGACGAGTTCGCCGCCGAGGAGGTGAGCCCCAGCATCAGCAACCTCTCAGCGGTCATCGCCGCGGGCGGCGGCGTCGGGGTGGTCGCCGCCGGGCCCATCGTCTCCGCACTCGACTACCGCTGGCTGTTCTGGCTGCCCGTCGGCATCGTCGCCGCCACCGGCCCTGCGCTTCATCCCCGAATCCCCCACCCGCGCCTCCGGACGGGTCAACTGGCTCGGCGCCGCGCTGCTCTCGGGCTGGCTGATCGCGCTGCTGCTGCCGCTCAGCCAGGCCGCCGTCTGGGGCTGGGGATCGGCCCGGGTGATCACGCTCTTCGTGGCCGCCGCGCTGCTGTTCGCCCTGTGGCTGCTGGCCGAGGCCCGCTCCGCCAACCCGCTGATCGACATGCGCGTGATGCGGCTGCCCGCCGTATGGACCACCAACGCCGCGGCGCTGCTGTTCGGCGCGGGCATATACGCGATCTGGTCCTTCCTCCCCGCCTTCGCGCAGACCCCGTCCACCGCGGGATACGGCTTCGGCGCCGACGTCACCGGGGCCGGGCTGCTGATGCTCCCCATGCTGATCGCCATGTTCGGCGCGGGCGTGCTCAGCGGCCGCCTCGAGCCGCGGCTCGGCGCCAAGCGGCTGCTGGTGGCGGGCGCCGCACTCGGCGCCGTCGCCTGCGGCTTCCTCACCCTGTGGCACGACCAGCAGTGGCAGGTCGCGTTCGTCGCCGGGATCTTCGGCCTCGGCATCGGCCTGGCCTTCGCCTCGATGGCCAACCTCATCGTGGGCAGCGTCCCCGCCGAGCAGACCGGCGCCGCGACCGGTATGAACGCCAACATCCGCACCATCGGCGGCTCCATCGGCGCCTCCATCACCAGCGTGCTGGTCACCAGCCGCCTGCAGCCCTCCGGCCTGCCGTACGAATCCGGCTACACCCACGGCTACGCCCTGCTGGCCGTGCTCTGCCTCGCCGCCACCCTCGCGGCCCTGCTCGTCCCGGCCCGCCGCACCCGCCTCACCGCCGGCTCGCTCCGGGCGGCCGGCGGCGCGGCGAGCGCCGAGCCCCGGGCCACGGCGCCGAGCGCCCGAGGCTGACGGGACACGGACCTCCGGGGGCTGACCCATGAATGAAACATGTGTTCTAATTCTGGGTACGAGCGAGACCCCCGGAGGTGCACGCCATGCGCTGGGACAACCTGACCGACGGCGACGGGGCCGCCGCGCCCGCCCTCTTCGCGGCGGACGCGGTGACCACCCGCACCTTCGACACCCCCGAGTTCCGCGGCATCACCTTTCATGAGATCCGGGCCCGCTCGATCGTCAACCGGGTGCCCGGCGCCTCCCGGATGCCGTTCGAATGGACGGTGAACCCGTACCGGGGTTGTTCCCATGCCTGTGTCTACTGCTTCGCACGCAAGACGCACAGCTATCTCGACCTCGACACCGGGCTCGGCTTCGACACCCAGATCGTGGTGAAGGTCAACGCCCCCGAACTGCTCCGCCGCGAGCTGGCCTCCGGCCGCTGGCGCGGCGAGCACATCGCCATGGGCACCAACGTCGACTGCTACCAGCGGGCAGAGGGCCGCTACCGGCTGATGCCCGGCATCCTCGCCGCCCTGACCGAACGCGCCAACCCCTTCTCCATCCTCACCAAAGGCACCCTGATCCTGCGCGACCTGGAGCTGCTGCGGCGCGCCTCCCGCGTCACCGACATCGGCGTCTCCGTCTCGGTCGGCTTCACCGACCCCGACCTGTGGCGCACCGTCGAGCCGGGCACGCCCTCGCCCCAGCGCAGGCTGGAGGCGGTGCGCACGCTGGCCGACCACGGCATCCCATGCAGTGTGCTGATGGCCCCGGTCATCCCCTTCCTCAGCGACTCCCCCGAGCAGCTGCGCGCGACCGTACGGGCCGTCGCCGCGGCCGGGGCCACCTCCGTGACCCCGCTCGTACTGCATCTGCGGCCCGGCGCCCGCGAATGGTTCACGGCCTGGCTCACCCACCACCACCCGCGCCTGCTGCGCCGGTACGACGCGCTGTACGAGGGCGGGACGTACGCGCCCCGGTGGTATCAGCGGCGGATCACCGGGATGGTCCACGAGTTCGCCGACGAGTACGGCATCGGCCCGTACCGCGCGGGCGAGCACCGGGGCGTCCCGGACCGTCCGGCTACGGATGCGGACGCGGACGCGGGTACGGGTACGGATACGGGTGCGGATACGGGTGCGGTCGCCGCCGAGGCACCCGACCAGCTGACCCTGCTTTAAGGGGCGCTCACGTTGCCCAGGGCGCCCGCCAGACGGTCGCGGGCCTCGGTCTGGGCGGCGATACGCGCGTCGAGGACGGCGAGCCGGTCCCGGGCGATGCCGAGCCCTTCTTGGCTGGGCCGCGCGCTCGTCATATCGCCGTCCAGGCACGGCAGGAAGCAGCGGACGTCGTCCAGGGTGAGGCCGACGGCGAGCAGATGGCGGATGTTGCGGACGCGGACGGCGGTGCGCTCGTCGTAGTCGCGGTAGCCGTTGTGCTCGCGTGAGGAGTTGATCAGCCCCGCCTGCTCGTAGTGGCGTAGCGCGCGCGGCGTCACGCCCGTGGCCTTCGCCAGTTCCCCGATCCGCACCGGTCCCACCTCCGGTGCCGTTTCTATCAGCTGTCGCTCAGCCGCCTCTCAGCCGATCACCGCCCCGCCGTCCACCGGCAGCACGACCCCCGTCACAAACGACGCCCCGGGCGAGGCCAGCTGCACGATCGCCCACGCCACCTCCTCCGGCCGCCCGATCCGCCCCAGCGGGGTGTGGGCCAGCTGCCAGGCCCGTACCCGCTCGCGCTGCTCGGGCGTCAGCCCCTGGTGCTCCCCGATCGGGGTCTCGATCGCCCCGGGCGCGACCGCCACCACCCGCACCCCGCGCGGCGCCAGCTCCACCGCCCAGCTGCGGGTCAGCGTTTCGAGGGCGGTCTTCGTCGCCGCGTAGAAGGAGTTGCCCGGCCAGGCCCGCTGACCGACGGCGGTGCTGACGTTCACCACCACGCCGCCGCTCTCCTCCAGGGGGGTCAGGGCCGCGCGCGTCAGCAGGACGGGCGCGAGGAGGTTGGTCGCCAGGAGCGGGGTGGCCAGCTCGGGGGTGATGTCGCCCAGCGGCGCGGCGCGTACGACCGCGGCGTTGTTGACCAGCACGTCCAGCCGGCCGTACGACTCGGTCACGCGCCGCACGATGTCCTCCGCGGCGCCCTCGGCGGTGATGTCGGCCGGAAGCGGCTGGATCCGCGGGTGCCCCGCCGCCGTCTCCTCCAGCGGCCCGGGCCGCCGCCCGACCACCACCACCCGCGCCCCCTGCCCGGCGAGGGCACGGGCGGTGGCCCGCCCGATCCCGGTGCCCGCGCCGGTGACGAGGGCGACCCTGTTGTCGGTGTCGCTGTTGTCGGTGTCGCTGTTGTGGTTCATGGCGAGGATCGTGTGACCCTGCCGCCAATGGCAGGGTCAAGCGGCCTACGGTGGTCGGATGGACGGCGTACGCGTAAGGCTCATGACGGAAGCGGACATCGACGCCGTGGCGGCGGTACGGGTGCGCGGCTGGCAGTCGGCGTACCGGGGGCTGATACCGCAGGCGCACCTGGACGGCCTGAGCGTCGAGAAGGACGCGGCGCGGCGGCGGGAGTTCTTCTCCCGGGGCCTGGGGGACGTCGTCAACCTCGTGGCGGAGAACGCGGGCGGCAAGGTGGTGGGCTGGGCGTGTCTCGGCCCGTACCGGGACCGCGATCTCCCGTCGGGCGACGCGGAGTTGTACGCGATCTATGTACGCCCCGACCGGATCGGCACCGGAATCGGCCACGCCCTGCTGACGGAGTCCATCACCAGAGCCGCCGAACGCGGCTTCCCGCACCTGCGGCTCTGGGTCCTCGAGGGCAACACCCACGCCCGCCACTTCTACGAGCGCGCGGGCTTCACCCCCGACGGCGGCCAGGAGGACTACGAGGTGGAAGGCGTCCCCGTCCCCGAACTCCGCTACGCCCGGCACCTCACCCCCACGGCCGTCTGAGGTCACGACAGCGCGGCGCTCAGGCGGGGGTGGCGGGAGGCGGAGGCGGGCCGCCCGGCCCGCCGGGTGGCGGTCCCGCGCGGCGCGACGCCGTACCCCCGGGCCGCCCGGCCCCACGCGGCCCACCGCACCGGGCGGGCACCACACCGAGCGGGCACCACACCGAGCGGGCACCACACCGAGCGGGCACCACACCGAGCGGGCACCACACCGAGCGGGCACCACACCGAGCGGCCGGCCTCGGCTCGCCGACGGCCGGCCGCCACCACGGACTCACCACGCCACCGCGTCACCGCGCCCGCGCCCGCCCCGACTTGTCCGGGGCCGGGCGGCGGGTGGGGCCGGCGTCGGGGGTGGCCCCGAGGCCGCCGCCACCGCTGATACGGGCCAGGGCGGCCGCCGCGGCGGCGCTCAGGCGGGGGTGGCGGGAGGCGGAGGTGAGGGCTGGGACGGCGCGTTCGTCGCCGATGGCGCCCAGGCCCTCGACGCAGGCGCGGGCGATCGGCCAGTGGCGGTCGCGGGCGGCCAACTGCCGCTCCAGGGCGGCGACGAGGGCCGGGACGGACTCGGGGGCGCGGAGTTCGACGAGCAGCCGGATGGGGTGGAGGGAGTAGGCGGTGCGCAGCGGGTTCGTGGCCAGGGCGGCCGCGGCGCGGGCGGTGCGCGGGTCGCCGAGGCGGGCCAGGACGCGGGCGGCGGTCGCGCAGCGGGCCGGTTCGCGGTAGTTGAGGAGGAGCACGAGGGTTTCGAAGGCCCGCCGGTCCCCCGCGCTGCCGAGCACGAACGCGGCCGTCTCCCGCGCCCACAGCGGCTGCTCGGGCGCGACGAGGATACGGGCGAGCTGTTCGCGGGCGGCGGGACTGCCCTGCCGTACGAGCGCGAGCAGCGACGCGTGGGCCCTGGTCTCCTCCGGGGACGAGAGCGAGGCCCGCACCCGGTCGGTCAGTACGCGGAATTCTTCGTCCATGTCGTGGTCTCCCCTCCCCGGTGACCGGCGCCCGGCGCCCCGGCGCGCGGGTCACGAAATGTGCCCTGGCATCTTGGTTACCCGCGAGTTAAACTGACGACACGAGCAGCACCCCTGCTCTGGCGGCCTGGTGACGCAGCCGCCGTGTGAAGTCGGTTCGGCAGTGCAGTTCTGTACGGCGTGGCCCCGGGACAGGGTCGGCCGTGTGTCTCCCACGGGCAGTTTGCTCCGTGTGGCGCTGTCCGTCAGGGAGCGTGCAAGCCCTTCCGCTCCTTCCGCCGGAGTTTCGTGTCAGCCCACCGCGCTTGACCGAAACGCGCATGACCGAAAGCTCCTCTCAGTCGTCACGTCATCCCCACTTCCGGGGAACACCCTCTGGAGTCCGCGATGGACCGTCTTCCGACCAACGACGCCGGCCGTCCCTCCGGCCGTACGCCCTCCCCAGATCTCTCCCCCTCCTCGGCCTCACTCACTACTGTCGCCGTCATCGGGCTCGGCACGATGGGCACCGGAATCGCCGAACTGCTGGCCCGCGCGGGCCGCGAGGTGATCGGCGTCGACATCAGCGAGAGCGCCGCCCGCCGGGCCTTCGCCGCGCTGGAGACCGCCACCGCCCGCGCCGTGCGCCGCGAGCGGATGACCGAGCGGGAGCGCGCGGACGCGCTGGCCCGCTTCCGCGTCTCCACCGATCTGCGGGCCGCGGCCGACGCCGACCTGGTGATCGAGGTCGTGCCGGAGAGCTATGACATCAAGCAGGAGGTCTTCACCGCCCTGGACGCCGTCGTCCGGCCCGGCACCATCCTGGCGACCGGCACCAACGCGCTGTCCGTGACCCGGCTGGCCGCCGACTCCGCCCACCCGGAGCGCGTTCTCGGCCTGCATTTCTTCCATCCCGCGCCCGCCATGAAGCTGGTCGAGATCGTCTCCAGCGTGCTGACCTCCCCGGCCGCCGTCGCCGCGGTCACCGCGCTCGCCCGCGACCTCGGCAAGGAGCCCGTCGGGCTCGGCGACCGGCCGGGGTTCGTCGCCGACGGGCTGCTGTTCGGCTATCTCAACCAGGCGGCCGCGATGTACGAGGCGAAGTACGCGGCGCGCGAGGACATCGACGCCGCGATGCGGCTGGGCTGCGGTCTGCCGATGGGCCCACTGGCGCTGCTCGACCTGGTCGGCATCGACACGGCCCGTACCGTCCTGGAGGCGATGTACGCGGCCTCCGGCGACCGGCTGCACGCGCCCGCGCCCGTCCTGGGCCAGCTCGCCGAGGCCGGGCTGACCGGCCGCAAGGCGGGCCGCGGCTTCTATACGTACGAGGCGCCGGGCAGCGGCGCCGTCGTCCCGGACGCGCTGACCCCGGACCCCGCCGCCCGGGCCGCGGCCGCCGCTCGCCCGGTCCGTACGGTGGGCGTCGCGGGCTCGGGCACCATGGCGAGCGGGATCGCCGAGGTCTTCGCCAAGGCGGGCCACGACGTCGTACTGGCCGCCCGCGCCCCGGAGAAGGCGGCGGCGGCCAAGGCCAGGATCGCCCGGTCCCTGGAGCGGTCGGTGGCCAAGGGCCGGCTGAGCGAACAGGCCCGCGACGAGACGCTGGCCCGGATCGTCCCGGCCGGATCGCTGGACGCCTTCGCGGACGTGGACCTGGCGGTCGAGGCGGTCGCGGAGGACCTGGCCGTCAAACAGCAGCTGTTCGCGACCCTCGACAAGGTCTGCAAACCGGGCGCAGTGCTGGCCACGACCACCTCCTCCCTCCCCGTCATCACCTGCGCCCGCGCGACCTCGCGCCCGCAGGACGTGATCGGCCTGCACTTCTTCAACCCGGCGCCCGCGATGAAACTGGTCGAGGTGGTGCGTACGGTCCTCACGGCTGACGACGTGCGGGCCACCGCCCACGAGGTGTGCCGGGCCGTGCGCAAACATCCGGTGGACTGCGGCGACCGGGCCGGCTTCATCGTCAACGCCCTGCTGTTCCCGTATCTCAACAACGCGGTGAAGATGGTCCAGGAGCACTACGCCTCGCCGGACGCCATCGACGCCGCGATGAAACTCGGCGGCGGCTATCCCATGGGGCCCTTCGAACTGCTGGACGTCGTGGGCCTGGATGTGTCGTTGGCCATTGAGAGGGTGCTGCACCGCGAGTTCCGGGAGCCCGGTCTGGCGCCGGCGCCGCTGCTGGAGCACCTGGTCGCGGCGGGGTGCCTGGGGCGGAAGACGGGGCGCGGCTTCCGCGAGTATGCGAAGGCCTGAGGAGCGGCCGGGCTGGGGCGGGCTGCTGGAGCCCGCCCCGGCGACCCCCGGGGTCCAGGGGGCATCGCCCCGGAAAATGCAGTACGTTCCCCACATGTCCCAGCCTCTGAAGGCCACTCGTACGCCGCGTACGAGCCGCTCGAACTCCTCCACCGGCAGCGGCGGCACCGGCAACCGCCGGGCCTCCGCGCAACGCCTGGCCATGCGCCGCAAACTGGCGGCCGCGGCCATGGAGTTGTTCGCCACCCAGGGCTATGAGGCGACGACGGTCGACGAGATCGCGGCGAAAGCGGGGATCGCCCGCCGCACCTTCTTCCGCCACTTCCGCTCCAAGGAAGAGGCGATCTTCCCGGACCACGACGACACACTGGTGCGGGCCGCGGACGTACTGGACGCGGCGCCGCCGCACGAGCACCCGCTGGACACGGTGTGCCGGGGGATCAAGGAGGTCATGCGGATGTACGCCGCCGCCCCCGCGGTCTCCGTGGAGCGCTACCGCCTGACCCGCGAGGTGCCCGCCCTGCGCGAGCGCGAGATCGCCTCGGTGGCCCGCTACGAGCGGCTGTTCACCAGCTATCTGCTGGGCCACTTCGACGAGGGCGCCCACCACGACGGCGACGACGACCCGCTGCTCGCGGAGGTCGCCGCCTCCGCCGTGGTCACCGCGCACAACCACGTCCTGCGACGCTGGCTGCGCGCGGGCGGGGTGGGCGATGTGGAGGGACAGCTGGACCACGCCTTCGACATCGTCCGCCAGGCCTTCGGCACCGGCATCGGCGCCGCCCGCCCCATCCCCACCCGCCCGGCGGCCATGGTGTCGGCCAAGGGCGAGGAGGACGTTGTGGTGATGGTCGCCCGCACGGACGCCGCACTGGATGAAGTGATGCGCACAATCGAGCAAGCCCTCAAGCGATAGCGCCTGGCCGCAGCGGGTCTCCGCTGACTTTGTGGTGAGTATGAGACAGCGACACGCCGTGACGTCGGCGTGT
>NZ_JBSFMM010000168.1:0-25510 GCF_053599555.1 Streptomyces sp. NPDC000941 | reverse complement strand
CGCGTCCTCCTCCGGAGGAACGACGCACGACCCTACGGGTCGTCAAAATGACAACCCCCTACGGGGGTTAAACCAATTCCTCCGGAATTGGTTTAAGAATTCCTCCGGAATTCACGCTAGAGATACGAATTAACTTGCAGTCAGTTCAGCGTGTGACTCACCTCCTTGCCTCCGCCGCCCGAGTCGGGTCCCGTGTCGACGCACAGTCAGGCTTGCGTGGGGTGCGGTTAAAGATCAGCGGGCTGTGTGGGCGGGGGTGGCGGTGGATTAAGTGCCACCCCCGCCGGGCCGAGTGACTGGACTGCGTGAGCAGCTGCCGTGATATCATCTTGCCTGCTCACGCGCCTGCCTGACGATGCCGTAGGCGCCAACTGTACCGCAAGACACTCTTTTAGGTCTACCCTTGATGAACCCCGCTGCATCACTCGGTGATGCCGGGTAGAGTCCGTGAAAACACGGCACCACCCCTCAGGGCGGCGCCCGGCCCTCAAAATTCGTTTGGCAGGAATGGAGCCGCTAAGACAGCTCAGGAATATACGGTGCGCTCATTAACCAGTTTCATCATGAGGCGGAAAGCCCTCCAGAACGGTCCTGGTGGGAAAAGACAGTCGAGCGATACGGTAGGCGCGGGCATTCCGAAAGTGCCTCAGCCCCGCACCACCGCCGCACAGCTGGGCGGCCGTCAGTGGATGCAACCGAGCCCCCCGTGCCCGGCCGTTGTCTCGTCGTTGCATGCAGCAGCTGGAGGGCGCAGAGCGGGTCACTGGGGGCGCACCTCTAAAGATCAGATAGGCGCGACGCGCTGACCTGCGAAGACGCGGGCGATGTATGCACCCAGGGTGAATAGATCGCGGCCGCGGGCGGCGAGATGCATGCACGTAGGTGAATAGATCGTGCCTGGCAAGGGACACGCCCGATCGTGCATGGATCAACCGAATAAGATATCGCTGCTGGTATGTTATGCGGCGTCGGAGTTGATCAGAGGAGAGCTTGTGGCCCAGGCCCTGCGGCGCAGTGCGGAGTCGCCCGCGAAGGCGACGCGGCTGTCTCCTGCGCCCCCGCCGCCGAACACCGTCGACGGTGTCGAGTCCGCGCGGCAGTTGCTGAAGAAGCTGGAAGACCTCGCCCGCAAGGGCGGCACGTTCAGTACCAACCCGGACGTCAAGCCGTACGCCTTCTACGGCAGCCAGCACATGAGCACGTCGCAGGTGATCCAAGACAACCTGTGGAAGTTCGGGTTCTCCGAGACGGCCCGCAATGTGCTGGACCATATGACGGTCCACCACGACGCCCAGGCCCTGGTGGAGATGACCCAGGGCAGCCTGGCCGCGAAGTTCGGCTGCTCGCAGTCGAAGATCTCCCGCTCGATCGGGCAGTTGAGTAAGCACAACTTCGCCTGGAAGGAGCGGCGCGGCGTGTACCGGCTCCACCCGCTCTACTCGTACCGGTGGGGCAGCGTGAAGCAGCGGAGGCTGCTCAAGCAGCTTGGTGAGAAGACACTGACCAAGTACGAAATCGTCATCCCGACTGTCAGGAATGAGGCATCGCGATGAGCACTGTCCCCGGCTTCCACAACCCGGAGATCTTCGAGGCACTACCGAACGCGCGCCTATCCCCCACGGCCCGCGACGTGTTCGACGTCCTCACCGCACGCCAGGAGGCCGGCGGCCTGGTCCGTATCCGGCAGCAGGACATCGCCAAACGCCTCGACATCAGCCAGGCCGCCGTCTCCCGGGCGATCGGCCAGCTCAAGGACAAGGGCATCCTCGACGGCCGCCACCGACAAGGCACGGTGCTCATCCACCCGCTGATGGCCGCGTACGAGTCGTTCGCCCACATGGTCAATCACCTCCAGGACCCGAACACCTTCGTATGGCCGCTGAACTTCCCCACCGGCGACATGCGACCGCCGCGCACCAGCGACGCACGAGTCAACACCGACTTCGACCCCGACCCGGACGGTGGCGAAGACGCCCCAGCCCCCGAGGGCCGACCAACGCTCCGGCTGGCCGGCTGAACCTTCTCCAGCACCCCGAGCAGCACCACAGCGTCGACTCCCATTCGGGCTCGCGCGCGTAGCCAGACGCGAGGACGTCAGCAGCGTCAGTGTGGAGAAGTGGGCCAGGGAGACTCCGAACAGCAGTTGGCCGATCGCGTTCGTCTGCCCCGAGGTCATCGACGACGCGGCGCAGCGCGGCGAGCGTCCCTGACTCCTGCGGGCGGCAGGGAGCTGTGTGCGAGGTCCGGTGACCAGCTGCCGGACCGTGCGAATGCTGCGCGGCATCCGGGTACGGTGACGGAGCCGCCAGCAGAGTGGAGCCGCCAGTAGGTGACGCCTCGGAACTGGTGATCTGTGACGTTCTGTAGAGGGTGGACCGGTCGGCGGAGCTGACCGGCTCGGATGTCAACCGAATCGCCAAACCAGCCCATGCTCCGTGCCCGACGCGGGACGATGGTTTCACCGTCGGCGTCGGCAGATCGCGGAGGATCTTGTGAGCAGGGTTGTCCTCACCACCGACCACGTCCACGACCACAGCAACGATGGCCGCCGCCGCGTCGCCCCTCCCATGGCGTACGAGGAGGAGCGGGAGGGCGCGATTGTTGGTTTGGTGGCGCAGCTGTACGACGTGGTCCTGGACGAGTGCCAGCCGTGCCGCGAGCAGTTGCTTAGCCTCCTCAAGGAAGACGCGGCGACCACGGGGATGCTGGTGTACGGAGCGTGCCTGTTCACCTCCGAGACCTATGGCGGACTGCCCGACGTACTCCTGGAGGGCAGCGAGCCGGCCGACGCGCCCTTCCACCCCACGGCATCGTTCCGCACCGCCGCGCACGCCTACGACACCGCCGAGGGGACCCTCGGTGTGGCCGCAGCGGTGTGCGAGGCCTGCGCAGCGCTCACTCCCCAAGAGCGGCTGGACGCGGCGACGACAGCGCTCGAACTTCTCGTCGAGCTACCCGAGTTCGGCGTCGACTTCCTCTACCAGTGATCGCGCTCGTCGCAGCACAACACAAGGAGTCCTCATGGGCCGCCAGAAGCCCGGCAAGCCGCGTCGTCCGCGTCCGGAGGACGACCATGCTCATCGTGGCTGGAGTCTGGATGCAGTGCCGCAGCCTGGTGGTTGGCAGGCAGACAGCAAGCTGTTCGAGGACGTCACGGGCGCTGCCTTCGAGGGCTGCGCCTCGTGCCAGGACGCCGCGCTGACGCTGCTGGTCGAGGATGCGGTGACCACGGCCCGGCTGGTGGAGCTGGCATGCGGAGTCATCATCAACGTGGAGGGGGACATGCCGGCCTCCCAGATCGATCCCGACGCGCCCGGCGAGGCCAGCCCGGAGTTCCGGCGCCTGGCCCGTGCAGGACTGGGCAAGACGACCGACGGCATGTATCGAGAGTGCGCGCAGATGACACCCACCGAACGGCGCGCAGCTGCGAACACCGCCCTCGACACCCTCGTGGGCTACGCCGCAATGCCCTGAGACTCAGGAGATCGCCGACTGCTGTGCCGTCTTAGACCGGTCCACCAGTCACAGAACGGCACAGATCATCGGATCTCACACAGTCTCTGCAAATGCTGCGCAGCGTCGGGGGTACGGTGACGTTGTACGGCCCGGAGTCAATTCCAGTGACTCCGGGCCGTACGTGTATGGGGCGAGTCAGGCGGCCCAGCCGACCGAGGAGACGTAGGTGTAGGAGTCCCAGTCGGTGCCAAGGCTGCTTTGGATGATGTCGTCCCAGATCGCTTCGAGTTCCGTGGTGTCTTCGGCGATCCAGGCGTCGACGGCGCGATCCCATACGGCGCCGCGCACGTTGATGTCGCGGGTCTCCAGGTCGCGCTGGTGTTTGCGGTCGACGCGGGACTGGTCGACGGGGTCGATCTCGATGCGGGTTCCGCGGCCGCGGTTGTTGAGCCGGCGCTTGAGGTCGGCGACCACGTTGCGGCGGCGCAGGTCCCAGTACGCGGCGTCCAGGCGGGCGAGGTTGGCCTTGCTGGGGGTCTGCTCCTCAGCGAGCCAGGCGATGAGGGTGCGGGGCCTGACGTGGACGCCCGCACGATCCAGCGCCTCGTACCCGGCGTCGCTTGCGGTGAGGTAGCGCAGGCGGGCTGCCAGGCCACGCTCGGAGTCGACGGGTGACTCGATGCCGGTGACCATCCAATCGATGCCTTCGGCCAGGGCCATCCCTCCGTGGATGCCTCGGGCGCGGAAGGTGCCCAGGTGCCTCCAGCGGCCGCCGGAGCCGGCCATCAGCGGGTCACCTTGCCGACGGTGTACTCACCGGACGCTTTGGCATCGCTGTACTTGATCTTCACCTGAGTGACGCCCCGTCCTTCGGGAAACACCTGCCGCCAGTCACCGGTGACGTGCAGCTCGTCCGTGCCCATCATGGCGATGACCTCCAGACCTGCCTGGTGGGCCTTGTACGCCTTGCCCCAGAGGTTGGCGAACGCCTGGCTGTGGATGATGTGCATCCAGTCCGGGCGCACAATTTCACGGTTGTGGATTGATTCACCCATCGTGGAAGTGAACTTCGAATACATCACCTTGATGTATTCGAAGGTGATGGTGTCGTCCTCGGCAATAGCTGTCTCCCGCGCTGCGGTCAGAGTCTTCCGCAGAGCGTCCAGGAAATTCTCTGTCGCGCCAGAAGTCCACGATTCGTGAATAATCGGCGCATCGAGAAGCCCGTACTTCGGCCCGGAAAGGCGCAGCAGGAGGCGCAGGGTCGCATTGGTGACCCACACAGGGCCGGGCTGGTCCCGGTCGGCGAGAGGGTCGGGCAGGTGCGGGTGGTTCCACGGTGAGGGGGTGATCAGGTGGACTCCGGAACGTTTGGAGTCCACGCCGTCGCTGCCGGTGGAGTGCTCCAGCTTCCCGATCGGCAGCCAGCACTTGAGGGCCGAGAGGTAGGCGGCGTTGATGTCCAGGGCGGTGACCGCGATGTCCCCGGGGATCTTGAGGGAGTAGTCGGGGTGGTGGAAGTTGGGGCGGGCCTCCCAGATCTGGTCCGGCTCCTTCTTCGAGGGCTTCTTGAAGATTTGAGGCAAGGCCGGGTAGGCGGTGTAGGTGTAGCGGGCGGTGGCGCGGGTCTCCCCGAACAGGCGCATGACGTCCGGGATGGCGCGCTTGCTCAGGGCCTCCATCGCGGCGTCGGTGTCGCCCTGGGCGCGCTCCAGCTCTTCGTGCACGGCCTGGCCGATGAGGCCGACGGTCTCCGCCTGCGCGCGGGCCGCGGACTTCGCCCGGCGCTGCGGCCGCGAGGGCACTGGCGCCGGAGTGGGTGATACGGCGGCCTGGGCCGGGGCGCTGGCGGCCTGGGGTGCGGCGGCGGGAGGCTGGCACATGCCGCCGACGTGCAGGGAACGGCCGTCCGTGGCCTTGTAAGGCGTCATGGCGCCACAGCGGACGCAGGGGGCGGGCTCGCCCTGTACGGCCATCCCGTCGGGGCTCCACGCGGTCTGGGGTGTGGCGAACGCCGTAGCTGAGGCCGCGTCCGGAGCGGTGGGCTCAGCGGGCGCTTCGGCCGGGGCCGGGGCAGGGTGGAGCTCGGCAAGGCCCTTCAGCAACCGCAGGTACTTCATGCGCCCCGGCGGTTGCGGATCGGTCACCCCCTCCTCCCAGTTGGCGACCGTCTGACGTCCGACGCCCACCGCTGCGGCCACCTGAGCACGCGAGAGACCGGCCGCCTGCCGCAGTCGCAGACGCTCAGCCGGCTCCGGCATCCACGCCGTCAACCGCGCTTCCTCCAACAACGCTTCCACGCTATCGACTTGGTCATCACTCATACCCCAAACCTACACCAGTATAGGCGTAGATTGGAAACTCTCTAGGCAGCTATTAGTCATCCATTTTGCATGCCTGGGTGCCCGTGCGGAGCGCGCTCGCGAGCTCTGCCCCTCAGAGATCACCTCGTCTACCTGTGGAAATGTGCTGTCACGCTCACAACCTCGCAGTCCTCGGGGAGCTCTGGGCGCTGCTTGCGCAGCGGTGGGAGCAGCGGGATGGGGTCGCCGGGCAGGAGGCCCTTGCGGCGGAGGGTGGTGGCGCGGCTGGCACACCATTGGGTGCAGTAGGTGCGGGGTCGGCGGGTGGCCTCGGGGAGAGGCTGGGTGCACACGGGGCAGTGGCCGGGGTCGGCGACCGGCGCCAGGCGCTCGAGCAGCTGCCGTACCCGGTTGGCTTCCTCTGTGGTGAGGGGCACGCCGTCGGCGCGGCAGCCGGTGAGCAGTTCGGTGAAGGCGGCGCGCAGCTGGGCGAGGTCGCGGCGACAGGTGCTCAGCAGGGCGAGGTAGTCGTCGACGGGCCAGGTGGCGAGGGTCGCGGAGCGGGTCAGGTAGAGGCCGATGGCGTCGATCCGGTACCGGTCGGCTGCATCGAGGAGCAGATAGCCGGTCAGCTGCCAGGCAGTGCGCTGGGACATCTCTGCGAGCGGGTGGCGGGTGCTTTTGAAGTCGAGGAGCAGTCCGTCGACAGCGAGGTCGGCGTCGGCGGTGATGTGAGCGCCGGCGAACGTCGGCCCGCCGACGCAGTCTTCGGGCCGGGTGCGGGCGCGCAGTGCTTCCAGAGGGCCGTGGGCGGCCTGGTGGAGCTGGGCGACGACGTCGGCGACCAGGTCGCGATGCGGCAGCTGCAGGAGCCGGGTGAGGGTGAAGGCGCCGGGGTCGGCGAGGGCGGCCTTGGCGAGCGGGGTGAAGGCGAAGCCGATCGGCGTGCGGGCGAGGACCTGGTACCAGGCCGCGGCAATGAGCATGCGGGCCAGGTCCTCCTCTTCATCGTGGGCACGGTCGATCGGCAGCGCGCGGTTGTCGAGCCCCAGGCGGTGCACCGTTTCCGTCAGGCGCGCCGTGAGCTCGTTGCCAGCGGCGCGCATCCGCAGGCCTGCACCGAGGCCGATCTGCCCGGTGAGCTCGACGCCGATCAAGGAGGCTTCGTCGACGGGTGCGGCCGCGGTGAAGGCCAGGCGCAGCCGCTGGTCGATCGCGGTGCCCACGGTGCCGGCCTCCGTGCCGACGCCAGGCGGCGGGAGCAAAACGTGGCCGGTGCGGTGCTGAGCGCGGAAGCTGTCGCGTAACAGCTTGGGGCCGGCTGAGAGCTCGCGGTCCAGGAACCGGCGCAGCGGGGTATGAGGGCTGCGCAGCCCGTCGACCAGAGACATGGAGGTCACCACCGTTCGTCCTGCGCCGCCGGGCGCGGTGAGATGTCAGGGTTTGGACGGTACGGATCGGGACTGACAAGGCGTCACCCGTACGAGGTAGCCGCTGGCATCCGCAGGTACAGATGCCACACGAACGAGGGGCGGCCCGGCATCAAGGTGACGCGGATAGCGAGGTGGATATAGCGGAGGGGTGCCGACGGTCGTCGGAGGCCCACAGAAGAAGCCCTGGCGGGTCCGGTATGGGCTACGTGCTTGCGGCCATGAGCAGCAGGAAGGTGACGAGCACCAAGAGCACGTTCTCGGCAACCAGGCCCGAACGGCCGCCGACTTGTGGAGCCTCACGGGGTCATCACCAGCGTCGCTCATACACGACGGATGGAGTCACCTCCTGGCTGGCTTTGTACCCGAGTCGCGTCGTCGTTTCGACACGGCTCCGGGCGTCGCACGGTCGTGCGAGGAGGCCATGTGCGCGACTTCGGGAGGCACCTCCGACCCGGGGCCTGGCGGTCGGCAACGGCGCGGGCACGATCCCCGGCCCACGCCCGTAGCCAGCGTTTTTGCCCTCAGCCGGTGGCCGGCCGCAGACGCCTGGACCGGGGCAGCCGCCTCCTGAGCATCCGCGCTGCCTCCCGGCGCCGTGAACATCCCAGAGAGGCCAGCGTCCTCGGTGCCTTCCGAACTGTCCCCGGTCATGCAACCGAGTCGTTTGACATCGAACCCAGTCGTTTCGGCTTCCCTGACAGTGAATCTAGTCGTGAGGGGTGAGCGCGGGGGGTGCATGGCCGTCCCTGCTGGGGCGGACGGGGCCGTGCCGTACGTCGAGGTGTCGTGCAGGCAGGGCGTAGGCGGGCGTCAGCAGCGTCCGTGTCGCCTGGCCCAACCACCACCTGGAACGCACGACGGTCGGTGACCGTACAGCCATCTGCGTCCTCACCCACGACGCCAAGTTCGACATCCCTCTCCTGCGCCGGGCGCTCACGCTGCCCGTCGGCTACGTCGGCGCGATGGGCTCCCGCTGCACACACGAGGAGCGCCTGCGCCTCCTGCGGGAGGGCCGGTGTCGAGGCACAGCAACTAGCAGCATTGCATTCCCCTGTCGGTCTCGACCTGGGAGCACGTACACCCGAGGAGACGGCCGTGTCCATCACCGCGGAGATCATCGCCCATGCCAACGGGGCGAGTGGACTGCCGCTGCCTCTGCACACCAGTCCCATCCACCGTGCCACTGCCGGGCGCAAGCACCTTGATCGGATGATTCCGTAACACGTACGCTGACGGTCGTTACTGTGTGTGGCGCAGGGTGAACAGCGCGCTGAACGCGGTTCGTTCGGCTTGCCTGCGGGATGCGGGGGTGCAGGGTTGGACAACTCCATGCCGGTGGCAGCTGGTGTTCCGCCCATCCATTTTGGAGTGCACGAACTGCGGACCGGAAGCGCGGACGGGGCACGGGCCGACTTCGAGAAGATGCTCGCGCAGCTCGCCAGTGCGACCAATCCGAACGTCCGGATGATCGCTGCGAATCCGGGCGACTGGGGAATCGACGCTTTCGCCGGTGACCTCGGGGGCGCCATCACGGTCTGGCAGTCCAAGTACTTCATGCCGAAGACCACAACCAGCCAGTCGCAGCAGATTCGCGAGTCCCTCGCGAACGGGCTGAAGGCCGCGGCGGCAAACGGTCACACCATCACGCTCTGGATCCTGTGCATCCCCTCCAGCATGGACGGGCCGGCAGCCCAATGGTGGGACGGCTGGAAGAAGCGGCAGGAGAAGGCTCATGGCCTCGTCATCGAGCTGTGGGACGAGACCAAGCTCGTGAAAAAGCTGCTGAGCCCCGAAGGTGACCAGGTACGCCGCGCCTATTACGAACCCTTCACGGCGCCCGCCGTCCCTTCCCAGGAGCAGATACGCCTCGTGCTGGACGTGGAGGAGGACAGGGCGGCGGCGCTCGACTCGGCTCTGTTCGTGCGCCAGATGACCGAGGCCGGCCACGTCGAACTGGACTCGGCGAAACGGCAGTTCTTCAACGCCGACCTGGTGGCGCGCGAAGTCGCGCACAAGGGCGTGCCAGCTGAGGTTGCCGCACTGAGCTCTGCTGACGCCACTCTTCACGGGGTGTGGGAGATGCAGTTCAACGAGTGCTCGGCCGAGGGCACCCTCGCCGCTCTGCACGGCCGGGTATGGCGCGAGGTGCGCGGCGAGCACGACAAACTGCCCAAAGTGCTGCGTCTGGAGGTGACGCACAGCTGGGGTCTGGTCCACCGGCTGGTCGACAACCGTCGGGCAGGGTGGGTCACGCACTGGCGGCAGATCGCGAGTGGTCATGCCGACGACTGAGGGTTGGCATCCGTCCGTACCGCTCGACCACTGATGAGGAGCATGCCGTGCAAGCAGACCGGCCGGTTGTGATGCCCGAGGACGAGGTACCTTTCCGTCTCGCTCAACTGCTGCTGCTCCTTGACGCTGTCGCCGCGCAGGACGCAAATGGGGCGACCCTGGAACGCATCGGGTACTACGACTTCCTGTCCGCGAACCCCTTCCTCGTGATTCCCTCCGAGGGCCGGGACGCGAGCCTCCTCCGGCTGGCCGGATTCGACCCGCAGGTCCTTGCTTACGCGTCCTCTTCACAGCGATTCACGAGCCGGCGAGAACGGATCCAGCACGATTTGGCGCTCCTGGTGGCCTATGGGTGCTGCCGGGTCCGAAATAGCAACGGCTCCCTCACCTACTCGATCACAGAGGCCGGTCAGCACCTCGGCGGGCAGTTCACCGCCACCTACGCCACCTCCTTTGCTACCGCCGCCGACATCGTCGTCCGCCAGCTCCGCAAACTCAGCGACAAAAGGCTGCGCGAGCAGACCGCACGGTGGCTCAGGCCGGACGGACCCGGCGGACCCGCGGCTGCCCTCATGAGCGTCCTGGGGCCAGGACCGTTGCTGGAAACGTCCTGGGAGGGATGATCACCATGGAGCCGCTTCCCGGCATCCGGATCCGCCGTCTGCGCCTGGTCGGCATGGAGCGGTTCTACGACGTCGATTTCACCGCCGAACAGCGGGTACGGAACCTCTCCGTCATCGCTGGGGCATTCAGCTCCGGCAAAACAGCGGTCCTGGAATTCATCGCCTACGGGCTCGGCGCGAAACGGCACCCCCGCCACCAGGAGGTGCTGCGAAGGGTCCGTTCATGCCTCCTGGAGGTCGAGCTCTCCGGCGAGCAGCACGTGATCGAGCGGTCGGTCGGAGAGCCCTCGAAGGTCGCCTTCGTACGCCGCGGAACGCTCGACAGCAGGCCCACCTCCAGGGCCGAGGGCAGGCCCATCGACCCGCCCGGGGCACCGGAGAGCCTGTCCTCCCTCCTCCTGAGTCACTGCAAGCTCGAAGGCGTCCAGCTACGCGAAGCGCCCACCAACAGCGAATCCCGCACGGACCCGCTCAGCTTCCGCGACTTGATGTGGCTCGCCTTCCTGCCCAACGAACGCGTCGCGGACAAGAACTTCCTGTTCGAGAACGACTACATGCGCAAGCACAAACTGCGGCAGGTCGTTGACGTCGCCTTCGGGGTCCATGACGACCGCGCCGTCGAACTCGGCCAGCGCATCCAGGAACTCGGCGGCCGGCTCAACCGCGCCAAAGCCGAACTCGCAGCAGCCCGTACCTTCGTCGTGGAGCAGGCTCCCACCGCACTGGACGGTGAACCCACACCTGCCGTCCACGAACAGGAGCTGGCTGACATCACGAGCCAGCTCACGGAGTTGGACCGCCGGGCGCAGGCGGGAACGGAATTCGCGGCCCAGCTGCGCCACCAGCACAAAGAGGCGGCCCAGACTTCTCACCGGGCGGCAGCGGTCCTACGGGACTGCGAAACACAGCTCCAACGCCTGATGCCTCTCCGCGCACAGTACGCCGACGATCTCCTCAAGCTCGGCATGCTCGGCGAGGCACAGCAGATCTTCGACCCCCTGAGCGTCACCACCTGCCCCGCCTGCCTGAACCGGCTGTCGGCTCCCCCCACCGCCGACAACGGACGCTGCAGCCTCTGCCGCCACGAACTGACAGCAACGGAAGGGCCGTTGGTCCTGGGCGCTGCCGACACCGGCAGCCAGGCCGGGGACAACCGGGTGGACGTCGCGGCCGAGACCCGGTCCACCAAGGCCCGTCTCAAGGAGATCACCACCTACATCGATGAGCTCGGCGCCTCACTCGCGGCACTCAAACTCCGGGCGGAAGAGGCGGCCGTCCGGGAAGAGGAAGCCGCCGCCGCGCTGGACGCCGCGACGTCGCCCTCCGTCTCACCGTTCCTCGCCGCCCGCGACGACCTCCACCGAAGGCGCGAACAGGTCCTGCGCCAACTCGAACAGGCCGAGAGCGCGGTCAAACTCCGCGAAGGACTTGCCAAACGGGCCGACGCCGTGGAACGCCACGAAGCCCAGATCGCCCGTCTCCGCGAGGAACTCGCACGACTCGGAGACGCCTCCCACGACCGCGATCGGGTCATCGCCAAGATCAGCGGCCGATACGGCGAGCTCCTGCGAGCCTGGCGCTACCCCAAGGTCAGTACACCCTTCATCAAGACCGACCTCACCCCCTTCGTACGCGGTGAGCCGTACCAGGAAGCCTCCTCCGGCGCCCGCACCCTGCTCACCCTGGCCTGGCAGCTGGCCGTCTTCGAAATCGCCGTCGAAGCAGGGGCCGCACACCCGGGATTCCTCATGATCGACAGCCCCCAGAAGAACCTCGGCCACGGCGGCACCCTCGATGCCGTGATCGCGGACGCCGTCGCGATCGACGACTTCTACCACCACCTCTTCCTCTGGCTCGCAGAGCGCGGTAGCCGAGCGCAGCTCATTGTCGCCGACAACAGCCCGCCACCGCTGGTGGAAAGCAGCGTGGTGGTGCGCTACAGCCGCAACGAGGACCGTCCGCCGTACGGGCTGATCGAGGACGAAACTAGTGCGGACGAAGAGGCAGAAGCCGACGCGTGAAACGCCCTCCCAAACACGGACCTTTCCTCGGTAGCAGGCTGCCCCCAAAGGCGCAGCGTTGCGGATCACTCACTCAGCAGTTGAAGCGCGGGCTCGACTCTGACGTCAGGCCGGCAGCCGCGTGTCGGTCAGCATCAGTGGCTGCCAGGGCTCGGACGGGTAGGGGGACCATGGCGCGGTGGGGGCGGCGGAGGCGAGAAGCGATGTCAGCTCCCAGATACACCACCACTGGTTGACATCCAACCTAGTCGACCCAGGTCAACAGGCTGCACACGACTAACTTGGCTGTCAAAGAACACGAACCGCTGTCGAAACGCTGCTCTACGCCGTGTACGAAGCCACACCTCCCCAGGCGCGTTTCACCCTTGGTGCGGAAGGGGCTCTTCGTGGTCGCGGAGGGCGGTGCGGATGAGGCCGCGTACGTAGTCCTCCGCTGAGAGATTCGCGGCGGTTGCCCGCTGCATCAGCACCAGGTGCTCCGGCTCCTCCAGTGGGACGCGCAGGTTCCGGGCCCGGGTGAGGTGGAGCGACTGCGGGGTGTGGAGTTGGCCCAGGTGTTCCGTCAGCAGTCCGGCGAGGAGGTCGGGCACTGGCGAGTGGGGTTTCTCACCGTGCCGAATCCAGCGGCCGACGCGGGTGTGGTGAATGGCGATGTGTCGGTGACCTTGCTGTGTGGCGCGTTGGTTGATGCGTCGGGCCGTCTCGTGGTTGCTCCAGCGGGCTGCGGCCAAGGCGACGGCCAGAGAGTAATTGGGTGTGCTCATTTGACCCCCTGGGGCTGATGAGACCGGGGCGGCAGATGAAGGAGGGGTGCGGACATATCCGCACCCCTCGTGGCGGTAGAGGCCGTGAGTCTGAGACGGGACGTTGAGGGGGCGGCGCCCAAGGGGGGTGCCAGTGGATGGGCTGGCATCGGCCAGTCCGCAGGGAGGGCTCATGACCGAGACCGCAGTCCCCAAAATCACCGCGACGGCGTCGGCCAGCGACCCCGCCGATCTCCGCCGGGTTCACTTCATCGGCGTCGGTGGGACGGGGATGCTGCCGCTGGCGCGGGTCTGCGCCGAGCGGGGGTTCACGGTGTCCGGCAGTGACAGGCGACAGACCAAGGGCCTGCAGGTGCTGGCCGGCCTGGGCGTCAGCGTGCACACCGGGCACGCCGCGGCGCAGGTTCCCGCGGACGCGACCGCGGTGGTGTTCACCCACGCCATCGATGAGCACAACCCAGAGGTGCAGGAGGCCCGGCAGAGGGGCCTTGCCCTGGTGCACCGCTCCACAGCGCTCAACACGCTGATGGCCGACCACACCACGGTCGGCATCCTGGGCACGCACGGCAAGACCTCCACTGCGGCGATGCTCGCCCACGCCCTGACCCGTATGGGGCACGCCCCGACGTACGTGGTGGGAGGCGACATCCACGGCCCGGCCAGCGGCGGCCACGCCGGGAACGGCGAAATCTTCGTCGCCGAGGTCGACGAGTCGGACCGGACGCACCTGAACGTGCGCGTCAACGTCGCGGTGATCACGAACATCGAGCACGACCACCCCGAGAACTACCGGAATGTGGCCGACCACATCACCGCCTACAAGCAGTTCGCGCTCAGGATGCGGCCCGGCGGCACGCTGGTGCTGAACGCGGACTCGCCCGGCTGCCAGGAACTCGCCTCCCGGCTGGCGCTGGCCGGCCAAGGCCCGCGGCTGGTGTGGTTCGGCAGCTCCACCGACGCCACCTGGCGCCTGACGAACGCGGTGAGCGCGCACGGCGGGGGCATGGCGACGCTGCACGGGCCGGGCGGTGCCGAGACTGCCCTGACCCTTGGCATCCCCGGCACGCACCAGCTCCTGAACGCCGCCGCCGCTGTCGCAGCGGTCCACGCCGTGGGCCTGGACGGAGCTCACGCCGCCGGGTTCCTGGGCGCCTTCGAGGGGGTGGCGCGGCGGATGAGTCTCGCCGGTGACTCGGCGGGCGTGCGGGTCTACGACTCCTTCGCGCATCACCCGACCGAGATCAGGGCCGACCTCGCTGCTGCGCGCAGTCTTCTCACCGAGGACGACGGCCGGGTGATCTCGGTGTTCCAGCCTGCGGGCCGGGCCCGGCACGAGGCGCTCGGCGGCGAGTTCGGCGCGGCGCTCGCTGAGTTTGACGAGGTGGTGCTGACGGGCCACTCGCACATCGGTGAGGAGGTGGTGCTGCGGGAGCTGTCCGCCGCCGTGGAGGACGCGGGAGGCAGGTGCCGGGGCGTGGAGCGGGACCGGGCCGCCGCGGTCGCATGCGCGGTTGCGGCGGCCCGGCCGGGTGATGTGGTGGTGCTCATCGGCACCGGCGACCTGGTCGAGTACGGCCCGGCGCTCACCGGGGAGCTGAGCCGTCCGGCCGGGGCTGCGGTCTAGGCGGCGGGTTCGGGGTCTGGTTCCAGCAGCGCCTGGGCGAGCTGCTGGAGCTGGACCCCACGGCTTGCTTTGACCAGGACGACGTCGCCCGGCCGGAGAGTTGAGCGCAGCAGGTGCAGCGCGCTGTCCTGGTTGGGCAGGTGCACAGCGGGTGCGCCGAGCCCGGCGGCGGCGGTCTGCATCCATCTGGCTGCTTCCCCTCCCACCGTGATGAGCTGGTCCAGGCCGAGCCCGGCGGCGTGGCGGCCGACTTCCTCGTGCGCGTGGCGGGCATCGTTGCCCAGTTCGTTCATGGGCCCGAGGACGGCGATGGCGCGCTGGTCCCGGCCCCGGGCCATCGCAGCGAGTGCATCAAGGGAAGACCGCATGGAGTCGGGGTTGGCGTTGTAGGCGTCGTTGATGACCGTCACTCCGTCGCCGCGGAGTGTGGTCTCCATGCGCCAGCGTGACTGCGGGGTGGCGTGGCTGAGGATGCGGGCGATCTCCTCGAGGGGGAGACCAGCCTCGCGGCCGACCGCCGCGGCGGCGAGGCTGTTGTAGACCTGCGGCTGCCCGACGCACTGAAGGGCGACGGGTGCGCTTCCTTCGGGGCTGTGCAGCGTGTAGGAGGCTTGTCCTTGGCCGTTGAGGCTCACGTCGGCGGCGCGGATGGTGGCCTGCGCGTCGAGGCCGTAGGTGACGATGCGGGCGCGGGTGCGGGAGGCCATGGCGCGTACGAGGGGGTCGTCGGCGTTGAGGACGGCGAGACCGTCGGCGGGCAGGGCTTCGACGATCTCCCCTTTGGCCTGGGCGATGTTGTCACGGCCGCCGAATTCTCCGACGTGGGCGGTACCGACGTTGGTGACCACACTGACGTGGGGCGGAGCGATCCGGGTGAGCTGTTGGATGTGGCCGATGCCCCGGGCCCCCATCTCCAGAACGAGGAACCGGGTGGAGGGGTCGGCCATCGTGATGGTCACCGGAAGGCCGATCTCGTTGTTGTAGCTGCCGGGCGTGGCCACGGTGGGCCCGGCGGCAGGCAGCACCTGGGCGATGAGGTCTTTCGTGGAGGTCTTCCCGGCGGAGCCGGTGATGGCCACGACCTGTGTGCCTGTGAGGGTGTGCTGTACGAGGTGCAGGCCCAGGCGCCCGAGCGCGGACAGGACGTCAAGGACGACGATCGCGGGGACACCGACGGGGCGGGCGGTCAGGGCGGCCGCCGAGCCGTTGGCGAGAGCGGCTTTGGCGTAGTCGTGGCCGTCTGCCTGCTCCCCGGCGAGCGCGACGAACAGCGATCCGGGCGTGGCGTCGCGGGAGTCGAAGACAGCCGGGGCGGTAACGGTGGCCTGCGGATCGGCGTCGGCGAGCCAGCCGCCTACGGCGTCGGCGATCGCCGACAAGGTCATGGGCTGCACGTGGGTTCTCCCTGGTCAGAGGTCTGTCAGGACATTACCGGTCAGGTGGTACTGATCAGGCTGGTCTGGGAGCCTCAGCCTCGCGTGACTGCGAGGCTGAAGCGGCACCAACCCGACAGCACAGCTAGGAAGAGCCCCCAGCCGGGGCCAGCTGGGGGCTCTGGTCGCCCGGGCCCACGGGGGGAGAGCGTCGGGCGAGTCTGTGGGGGCTACGTGCTCGCGGCCATGAGCAGCAGAGCGGTGCCGAGCACCAGGAGCACGTGCTCGGCAACCGGGTCCCGGCTGGCTGCCGACTTGTGGAGCCTCACGGGGTCACCACCAGCGTCGCCCATACACGCTTGCCCCACGGGCGTGTGCCGGTGCCCATGTATTCCCAGCCCCACTGGTGGGAGACGGCGTCGACGAGGAGGAGCCCGCGGCCTTGGACGGCGTCCGGGCCGGGGGTAAGCATCGTGGGCACTTTGAGGGGTGCCCGGTCGATCACGGCGACATACACCCGGTTGTCCGCCGGGCGGTTGACGGTCATGCGGATCGTGTGGCCGCGGGCGTGCCGGGCGGCGTTCGCGACGAGTTCGGACATGATCAGCGCAGCGGTCTCCGCCTCGTCGGCGAGGCCCCACGCGGCCAGCGCCACGTGCGTCAGGCGCCGGCCTTCCTGCGCTGTCTCCGGTGTGCGGCGTCCGTTCAGGGTGTAGCCCGGGTGTCCGGTTCTGCGGGGCTGCGCTGCAGCCGTGCTGGTCATGGTCGGCTTTCTGTGGCAGTGTCCCGCGTCGGCTCCAGGGGGCCGGGGTGCAGGTAGAGGGTGAGCAGTGCCCGGCACTGCACCGCGAGATCCCAGACGTCCGTGTTCTCTTTCGCGAGCAGGCGGCGAGTACGGGTGATGATGTGCGCGGTGCTGCGCTGGTACTCGCCCCGCATCCGGGGCTCGTACACGGCGACTTCGGGCAGGAGCAGCTGGATGTGGCCGCGGAGGAAGTCACCGAGCTGCGTGCGTTTCTCGGCCGTCAGGACGCCCGATCCCCACAGGACCGCCTGGTACGTCCGCTGGATGGTGCGGGCGTCGATCTCGGCCGCATCTGCGGTCATCGCCGTCTGGCTGCTCGAAGCGTCCGCCACAGCGCCCCTCCTGGTCAGTCGTCACGTCACCTTCCACACAAGCAGCGGCCCGTCGGCGGGTGCGATGTCGCACCGATGAAAGACCGATGTAAGTCGGCCACAGGACCTACCGGGATGGGTGAACCTTGGCCAAGACCGGGGCAGATAGTGGGTGGGAGCGGTACCGTCACCGCACCCTTCCACCCGCGGATACCGGAGCCCGGCATGGCCGACCGCCGCAGCCTCACGCCCAACACTGTGCTGCGCGCGGTGCGTGAACTGGAATTCCAGATGAGTCGCCAGGAATTCGCCGCGGAGGTCCGCGCCACAGGGCGGGCGATGGGCGAAAACGTGGGCTGCGATACACGGCTGGTGGCGGCTTGGGAGGACGGGGACGTCGGTTGTCCCCGCGCGGTGTATCAGCGCATCCTGACCAGGATGACCGGGCGGAGCATGGCCGACCTCGGCTTCCGTATCACCCCAGCACTGTCCGTACCGCCGGCCGCCGGAACGTACGGGCCGCCGCGGGAGGAGAGTGGTCCGGTGGAACGGCGCGATTTCCTGCGAGACGGAACAGGCGTTGTTCTGGGGCCGCTCGGTGCGAAGAAGAAGGTACCGGGAAGGATCGGAGCGGCCCAGGTGAGGGCCGTCACGAGGGCCGTGGCCGAGCTCTACGCGACCGATCACGACCAGGGCTCGGCGTCGCTGCGCCGGGACGCTTCCGAGGCGCTGCACACCGCCTACCAGTGGCTCCAGAACGGTACCTTCGCGACCAGCAGGACCGAGGCGACGCTGCGGTCGGCGACCGGCGCGCTGTCGATCGCCGCCGGGTGGTTATCGTTCGACTCCGGCCGTGCCGGGGATGCCCATTCGCTGTACGGCGAGGCTCTGGCCGCCGCGCGGATCGCCGACGACCCGGGGCTGGATGCGCACGCCTTCGGCTGCCTGAGCTCGCTGGCGAAGGCTTCCGGGCGACCGCGCGAGGCGATCTCCGCCGCCCAGGGCGCGCAGACCGTCGCCCGCGGCCTCGGCTCCTCCCGGCTGCTGAGTCTGTTTCACATGCGCGAGGCCGGCGGGTGGGCTCTGATGGGCGACACAAGCGCCACCGATCAGGCCGTCGTCCGGGCCCACGACCTCTACGCCAAGGGACCGACCGACGCAGACCCGCCGTGGCTGGAGTTCTACACGCCCGGGGAGCTGGCCGGGCTGGAGTCATTGGCCCGTGCTGATCTCGGTCAGCATGAACGCGCCGCTTCCGGTGCTGAGCAGGCCGTTTTGTTGTACGGGGACGCGTTCACCCGCAACCGTGCTCTGTACACGGCCGACGTCGCCATCCAGCATGCAGTGAGGGACCGTCCCGAGCCGGAGGTGGCCGCCGCGGCCGCGGGCAAGGTGCTGGCGTTCCTGCCCGAGGTGCGGTCCGACCGGCTGCTGCGCTCCCTGCACAACGTCGCGGGTGCGCTGCAGCGGCACAACCGCGTCCCCGCGGTCGCCGACTGGATCGAGGAGTACCGCACCATCACCGCCACCACAGGAGGACGGGCGTGACCCCCAGCACCCGCACAGACGTCGTGATCCGCACCTACGGCCCCGGCCAGACCGAGCCGCTGCTCGACACGATCGCCGACATCTGGGCCGACGCCCACCCAGAGATCGTCGACAACCCGAGCGCGTCCACCGATGGCCTGTCCGTGCCCGCGCTGCACCGCCAGGTCCTCGGCCACCTCCGCCACGAGGGGTTCACTCTGACCGCCGCGTACGCGAGCGGCACCATGGCCGGCTTCGGCTACGCCTTCCCCTGCACGCCCGAGTACTGGTACGGCGACCTGCTGCCGGCGATCCCCGAGCACGCCCGCGCCGGACGCCTCATGGGACTGTGTGAACTCGCGGTCAGCCCCGCCTGGCAATCCCAGGGCATCGGATCCAAGCTGCACGCCGCACTGCTCACAGCGATCGACCCCGAGTGGTCATCCCTGCTGGTCCGCCCCGACAACACGGCCGGACGCAGGCTGTACGAGCGCATGGGCTACAAGTACGCGGGCCCGTACCACAACACCCCCGGCGGCCCCGAGTTCGACCTCCTGCTCCTGGAGGTCGAACGCCCGGCAGCCTGATTACACGGCCGCTGAGCTTCCTCAACCATCACGACCTGCACAACGAGCCGCCCACCAGCCCGCTCTGAAGGTGGAACGTTCAGCGTGTCACCCGCGCGGCGCGCTGACGCCGCTGTTCGCGCTGGGCGCCACGATGGACCAGCTCCGGCAGGCCCTGCCGCCCCTGGCCGTGAGCATGGGCGGCCGCGATGGCCCGCTTGCTCACTGTGCCGTCTCATGAAGTTGGTGCCGCCTCATGAGACACCCAACTAAACGGATCAATAAAGATCACACTTTGAAGTCGTTGAGGTACCCGAGGAAGAGCACAAAGGCTAGGAAGAGCAAGATGAAGCAGCCGCACGGCGCGGATCCGGTGGGCGCGGTGTCCTTTGACAGCGAAGTTAGTCGCTCTGTCCGCGGTGGCCTGCGGCGACTGGATCGATTGGCAAACGGTCAAGTGAGGACCGGTGTGGGATGGGTGAACCCTTGTCGCCGCGCTGGGTGGCCCTCCGTCACATAGGGAGCGAGAACAGCCGTACTGGCCCTGAGGGCCAGCGGGCGTCGTCGCGCAAGGGCGTCACCATAGTCCGCAGCGGCATGGTCACCAGGCGGCCTTCGGGTTGTTCGACGAGTACGTCCTTGTCGAGCGGGTGCCATCCGAGGCGCTGGTAGAGCGGCACGAGGGGAGGTCGGCAGAACAGGAGTGCGTGCTGAGGACCCATCGTGCGGGCGTGCTCCAGGGCAGCTGTGACGACGAGCCGAGCCAGGCCCTGACCTTGCATGCCGGGCGCGACGGCCACTCCGCCGACGCCCACCACCTCTGTCTCGGTGTCGCCGATCGCGACAGGCAGTCGCAGCAGGCCAGCGTGTGCCACGAGGCGGTCTTCGTGTCTGATGCCGAAATGTTCTTCTTTCGGCAGCCATGTCAGACCGGCCGAGGCGACCCCGAAGGGATCATCGCTGTTGCCAAGGATCTCTTCCTGGTCCGCCTTCGTGTACTGGGGGAGCCGCACCACAGTCGGTGTCACAGAGGATCGGTGCTCAGACATTCCCACATGATGATCTCTCCGCCCAGCACTGGCCAAGCGATTCCTCCGCCGACACTGGGCGCTGTTGCTCCCCCGGAAGTAGACGTCGGCGAGCATGGCATCGATCAGAGCTCGCGTGGCGTCGTTGATCGCTGGTGCGGGCCGCCTGGCCGCTCGTCCCTTCTTGGGGCCGCTCCTGGACTTGTAGGTGCTCGGTGCCGAAATCCATCAGCACAAGCCGGTCCCGCTCCAGCCGCGACTCGAAACCGACGTGCCGCCCGGTCGTCGCCGCCCAGTACCAGCCCGAGAAGTGATGCTCACCACGCGACCAGCGAAACGGCCGCACAGCGGCCACGCTAGGTTCGCCGGCAAGGAAACCGAAACGACTGGGTTCGCTGCCAAAAGCCTCGATTGGATGACAGCGGACACGCGGCCTGGCTTTGTTCGCGGGTTCCGGCAGCAGATGTTCACGGCTCCGGGGGCACCCGCAGACCGGAAGAGTCGATGTTCACGAGAACGGGTTCTGGCTCAACTTCTGTGGAACTCCGCCGGCCGCGCTCGTGCTCGCTTCGGCCCAACGGACTGACCTACTGGATCCAAGCATTCAGCGTCCTGGTGAACCTATCGTCGAGCCGTCACCACGGGAGTTGAGCCAGAAGCCGAGAACGGGCAGCCCTCTACGTCGGTTCGGGAGGCAGTTGGCGCTAGGCCGGAAAGTTCACAGCGAAGGGCCTGGCGCGGCCCCTAGACCTATTCGTGGTGCAGCCGGCTCGCTTGCTCACCAATCTTCTTCCGGGGCTTCAGTACGCGATTCGATGCCCGCCGTGGCGACTTCCCCGCGGTTGCTCAGGGAGAGGCCGCAGAAGGGGCAGGAGAAGGACTCGACCGTTCCAACGTCGACAACCCCGCCGGGGTGGATGCACGACAGCTCCCACTCATTGCAGCGGCAGGGTACGGGGCTGAGGTCCCCGTACACGTTGCCGGCGTAACCGCAGGCCGGGCACTCACGCCACCACACGTGGTCACCGCTTGCCCGACTGCTTATCAGGCAGCCTCTTTGATCGAGGTGGATCAGCATGTCAACTAGAGGCATATCAGGGTTGCGATACTGCACGTCGACGAGTCCCGCGATGACACCTGAAGCGATCATGACCTTGACCGTTACAGCAGTATGGGACCGCTGCATGACGCCAGGATCGTCGTGGGAGGCCAGCGGCGCAGGGAGTGGGAGCACTCCGTACTCTACGAGCAGCCTCTCGGCGGCTTGCCCGGCTTGGGCTCCCTCGATCCGTAGTGCGGTGACCAGTGCAGCGTCCAGCGCAGTGCGGGTGACGTCCCCTTCGAGCTCGCTGGGCATTGTGGCCTCGTCCCAGGACTTGGCCTCAAGGCCTGTGCTGAGGGCTACCGAGATCGCTGAGCGGGCACGCTCGCGCGCGGCGAGCGCAAGTTGTTGGGCGAAGGGTTCCAGAAGAGGCCGTTTGGCCGGTCCTGCGGGGGCGGGCATTGAGGCGACCTGGCTCAGATCTGCAAAGACGCTCGTGTATTCGCCCCAGAAGTCAGCCGGGTCCAGGCCTAGCTCGGCGCGGACAGACTCGACGACCTGGACACCTGTTTCGACGACCTTCCTGACGGCCATGTCATCGAGGTAGGCAGAGTGCGCGACGCCGTTGCGGGAGTCTGCGAACGGTCGAAAAGTCCGTTCATCCACTGGCATACGGCCGTGCATGAAGATGGCTGCAGTTTTGAAGGCTTCGAGTATGCCGATAGTCCTTGCCTCAGAGAGAGGCTTGACACCGTTCGCGTCCCCGTGCCCAAGAGAATGGAAACGGAAAGACTGGTCGCCCTTCTCGGCAATCAACAAGGGGTTGTGACGGCACAGCAAAGCCTTGAGGATGTGTTCGCATCCGACACCAGCGTGTAGGACAGCGAAGGCGTGGTTCTCTTGGCGCCACGAGTCCAGGGACGCGCGCAGGAACCGGCTCGCCATCTCGGTGAAAGTCTTCTCGTTCAAATTTTCCATCCCCCTCAACTCGATCTTGGCTCAGTGGTCGGGCTTTCGTCCAGCACGGGTCCTGTCGGGGTTCCGGGGGGCATCCCAAGTCGAGGGTCAGCGTCGTGAACACTACGCTCCGGTCTTGCGGGCTTGCTGTCTCCCGAACCGATGTAGAAGGGCTGCCCCTTCTCGGCTTCTGGCTCAACTCCCGTGGTGACGGCTCGACGATAGGTTCACCAGGACGCTGAATGCTTGGATCCAGCAGGTCAGTCCGTTGGGCCGAAGCGAGCACGAGCGCGGACGGCGGAGCTCCACAGAAGTTGAGCCAGAACCCGAGAACGGGAGGCACCCGCCGGCGCCCGGCAACGGCGCGATGGCGGCTGCCACCTACGCCCGTACCCAGCGCTTTTGCCCCGGGCTCCGGACGGGCGGCAGGCGGCTTCCCGTCGGTCACCACCGAGCTGCTGCCCGGAGTCGTGAACATCCGGCGCGGGCACTGCCTCCCGAACTGCCGTCGAAACGCTGCTCTGCGACGTGAACAGAGCCAGCGGCCACTGGCTCAGGTCGTGGCGCTGTACGGGATGCATAGTTGTCAGGTTGGGGCGCTTGTACGGGATGCATGCAGCGTGCCCATGCGCCGGCGCCGGTTCAGGTGGTAGCGCAGCCGCACGCCGGGCTGGTCCATCTCTCTGGCGGTGAGGTCGGCGGTGGCGGTGTCCCAGCAGGCGGCGATCGCTCCCTGGAAGGCTGACGCGGACTCGTCATCAGCGGCCGCGACCTCCATGAGAACCTGCTCCGGCTCCTGGGCGCGCACCTCGTGGGGGCGGTCGCCAGTGTTGGGGGCGAGTGGGCGACGGTTGGGCAGGGCCGTGGCCGACTGCCTTGTCTTGTAGGAAGACCGCGCGACGCTTGAGGTGGCGCGGAGAATGGTCTCGATGTGTGCGGCGAAGTGGGGTCCGGGCAACGGGATCTCGTAGCCGGGGTTGCGGGCGTAGCCGGCGGCTACAGCGGCGGCGACGTAGTCCATGACGGCGGCGGTGGCTTTGGTGGGCTTGCGGTCCGCCGCTGGGGTGAGGTGGCTGAGGATGCGCAGGACGGTGGGGATGCTGGCGTCGACGTCCGGTTCGTCGTCGCCGGCCAGGTTGGTGGTGTCGGCGTAGTGCTGGGTCTCGAGGCTGGTCTGTTCGAGCCAGAGGGCGGCCGCGTGGCTGTCGCCGAGCGCCAGGTGGTGCAGGTAGAGGCAGTAGGCGGCGGCGTCGTCACCAGCGCCGGCGGCGTACTGCCACCAAAAGCGTGCGCCGTCTTCAGCGTCGGCGAGTTGCAGGACGCAGCCGAGGGCCCAGGCGGCGCGGGGGGCGGGCAGTTGTTCGGTGATGAAGTCGGCGAGCTGGCTGGGGGTGAAAGTGGAATGGGTGATTGCCACCTCGCAGATGGCCTGCAGGTTCCTCGCGGCAGTGTCGTCTCTCAGATCACGGTCGCAGCTGTCCCATGTGAAGGCGGGGTAGGCAGTGTCTTCATAGGGGACGGTGTCCGCGGGGACCTGGGGGTCCTTCACAAGCAGAGCCCGGGCGAGGAGATGGTCGATGGCAGTCATTACGGTGATCACTCCGGGTTCTCGTGACGGTGGTAGATGCGTTCCAGGGCCCCTCGGGCGTGGTGGTCCATGGTGTGGGTGATGGCCGGGGACAGACCGACAACGGCGGGGATGGTGTCCTCGCTGATGCCGCACAGGTAGCGCAGGACGGTGACGTCGAGCTGGTCATGGGGCAGGCGAGCGATGGCGTCGAAGAAGTCCGCCTGCTCGCCGATCTGGGCGAAGCGGACGGCGAGGTCGTCGGTCTGGCTCTGGGCGACGGTGGAGAACGCCGCGGCGCGCAGGTCGGGGTGTCCGTCGGGGTGGTGATGAGCGCGCAGCATGACGCGGGAGCGCAGCAGGCACCAGGCGTGGCGGCGCACATCGGGGCTGGCGGTGGCCTCGTCCCAGCCGAGCCAGAGGATGTCGAAGACCTCCGCGACGACCCACCGGGCACGCCCGTCGGTTTGGAGGAAGGCGCGGGCGTAGTCGGTGTAGGGCTGGCAGATTTCCTCGGTGAAGCCCTGGTGGGCCAGTGGCGGCTGTTCCGGCTGCAACGGCTGGACCTCGTGTATGCGGTTTTCGATCCAGGCGGTGTCTTTGTGCGCTTCGCGGGCAGCGGCCGTCCACAGTCGGCACAGCGGCAGGACGGGGATGTCCAGGGAACAGATCACGCTGTAGGTGATCTGCCAGCCGGGGTAGTAGCCCTTGCCGCGCAAGAGTTCGGAGATGCGGGTCTTGGAGTATCCGGAGCGGTTGACGAGGTCGTCGAGGGTGAGGCCGCTGGCGAAGAGCCGGTTGCGGACCGGTTCCAGCCATGCGCGATGGGAGGCGCCCACCTTCTCCCAGATCGGCTCCGGCTTGCGGCCGCGCCTACTCGGCGGCTCCCCGCCAGACTGCTCCGGCCTGAAGGACGGTGTCATCGAGTCGGCTCCTCACGCCCGGCTGCGGCGGCCGACGAGGGGGCCGCGGCGGCGTCCGGCCGCGCCTCCGTACCGCCCAGCGCGGTGACGATCTGCTGTACCAGCAGTCCGAGCGAGGGCAGCAGCGCGGCCACGGCCGCGAGCTGCCCCAGCATGGTCATCACCGTGCTCCACGCGAAGACCGCCACCAGCACGGCAACGGTCAACACCTGCTTTCTGGACATCGCACCTTTCCCTTGAACTCGTATCGTCTGTCAGGCCCTTCCGCGGCGGTGCTGAAGCGCTTTGGAGGAGTTGGGTGCCAGCATGGTCCGCCAACCTTCCGACACTCAACGTGATCATGGGGTTACGGAACAATGCCACTGGGGCCAAAGGCATCACAGGGCATGCGCATTACGTCACCACGGTCGCTCGCGAGGTCAAAAGGTGGATCCACTATCGCTTTTGACGGCGGAAACGTACTTCTCCTCGCGACGCCGCGGGCAGGGCGCACCATGGAACACAGACGCCTCCCGGGCGTCGGACCTTCCCGTCTGGAAGGCCACGCTGTCCCCTTGTGCTGAAGAACAACCGGAGGGGACGGCACCGCTCCCGCCCAGCCCCCGCGCCGGGCGGGAGCCCCCGCGCAACACACCGCAAGCCCCAGCCGCCAACATCACCCCGACAGCACAGCGAGGGCCAGGAAGGCCAGCCAGCTCGCGGTGCCGGCGGGGTCGGCACGGGGCCAGTGGGACGGCTTGCACTTCCGCACTGCGCCACGGGGGGCCGCCCGCGGGCGGCCCGGCCGGCTCATCGACGTCCTGGCCCCGGCCGCCGAGGACACCGCCGACCAAGTGCCGTGTGGCGGGCTTCGGCCGACGGGTACGCAATGGGCAGGGCCCCCGCGGTCGTCGGC
>NZ_JBSFMM010000167.1:0-25782 GCF_053599555.1 Streptomyces sp. NPDC000941 | reverse complement strand
GCTGTGTCGGCAGCTGCCGACACAGCGGCGGACGAGTCGGCCGCGCTGCGGTTCCTGGCCGCCGCCGAGGGCTATCGCCGATGGGCCATCACCCACGTCGAGCGATTCCAGCTGCTTTACGGAGCGCCGCTGCGTCATTACGCGGCGCCCCACGATGGGCCGACCACTCAGGCGATGCGCCGGATGTGCGAGATATTCCAGCGCGAGATGTTCGACGGGTTCACCACGGCGCAATTGGCCGCAGCCGACGCCCGAGGGCTCTCGTCGGCCCTCCAGGCGCATCTCGAACCCCTCTTTCCGCACGGCCCGGAGACCCTGCCGCCTCCTGCGAGCGCTCTCCTCCTCGGCGCATGGGGCCACCTGCACGGCCTGGTCGTCCTGGAGGTGTTCGGGCACACCTCCTTCATCGGCGAACATCAGGCCGAGATTTTTCACATGGCGATGCGGGACCTGCTCGAGGACATCCATCGCCGGATCCCCGCGCAGCCCATGGGGACACCGGCAACGCCCTCATAGGCGCACCTGGACAAGAGCCGTCAGGTCAGTCGGCCTCGTACACCGGCAGCCTTCCGTCCAAGTCGCCCGCGGGCAGCACACGGGTCGAGTTGTGTTCGCGGACGATCCGCCACCCGTCCGGCGTTCGACGCCAGACCAACGAGGTAGTGGTACGGATGTCCGTGGCACCGTCAGGTGTGGTGATCCGCGCTACGAACGCCAGTGTCGACGCGGCCAGCTGGTGGCTCGCGATGACGTGCGGGCCGTCGTCCACGGCGTGGTGAGCGGAGACCATCCGATCGAAGTGGGGCTCCCAGATCGAGCCGTAGCCGGTGGCTGTCGTGGCGACACGCTGCTCGGGGTCGAAGTCGTCGTAGAGGCGGAGGTCCGGAGAGTCGAAGTCGTAGAACTCGCCGAAGGTACGCCGGAAGTCGAACGGCGCGTCCCCCTCGTTGCGCTCCCAGCCGAACACCCATCTGCCGTGCAGCTCCGCGATCAATCGCTCATCGTTCATGACTCGACGCTAGGCTCGCGGAAGAGGTGCAGGAAGGGTCTGCCACACCCACCCGGGTGTCCCGGGACCGGCCGTCTTCGTCGCCGTAGGGCACGGCGGAGCGTGGCTCAGCCGACGAAGGGCGCGATGAACCGTTCGGCGGCATCCCAGAGTTCCTTCTCCCGCCGCGGGTCGTAGGACTCCTGGGACGAGCGGGCCACCCGGCCCCGGTCGACGTAGGAACCGGTCGGTGCCTCGGTCGTCCCCAGCACGACATCGGCGAGATGGCGCCCCGCGACACTGCGGGATGTCGCGAACGGTGTGACGACCATCAGCGGCAGAACGCGCCGCATCGCGAACCGGGCGACGGGCCCGGCGTTTCGGGCCAGGTCGGTGCCGGGGACGAACGCCGGGTTGTAGGCGACGGCATCGACGCCCGCCGGCAGGCGGCGCGCGTACTCGTGCACCAGATAGATCGTGGCCAGTTTGCTCGTGGAGTACGCGGTACGGCCGGCGGCCACGCTCTCGGGCCGCGCGAAGGCACCGGTCCGGGCCAGCACATCCGGGGACTGTCCGGAGATCGGCGAGATCACGCTCGACTGCGACGTCCTCCTCGTCCCGGGCGAGGACCTACGCGTGGTCACCTATACAGCGGCAGCCGGAAGCAGAGACGCGGGAAAGCTGGACCTCCTCCGGGTGATCGGCGGCCGTACGACCCATGCGCACCCCTGACACTGAACCCCTCTTCGGACGCGCGTATCTCGTAGTGACGGGGACCCGACGGTGATCGGGAGTGCTACGGATCGAGTTCTACACGGAGATCGTAAGTACACCCATGAGTTCGCCTACACCGGTGCTGATCACGGTGAGAACGCAGCCCGCCATCATTACGACGGGCACCGCCAACCGCCTTCGCAGCGCGCGGATCCGAGGGCCGTTGGTGAGCGAGGCGAGCCGGAGCGCCTTCTCCTCGCTCGCATGCCTGGCCTGCAGCTCTCGGAGAAATGCCACCATATGGGCCGTGGTGTCGGCGTCCCGGCACGCCTCCGTGTCCGCGCGCAGTTCGTGGACCAGTGGGATGAGGCGTGCGGCGCGCCGTACGCTCAAGATTCCCAAGGTGACCGTGCCCGCGAAGCCGGCGGCGACGACCCCCATATTCGCTGTCAGCGATGAGACCGTCGCCGCATCGACGAACACGAGGAACTGCCCGATGCCCGGACAAACGGCGAGAAGGCGCCGCGTGCCCGGGTCGCCGTGCCGCACATGGGAGATTTCGTGCAGCAGCCGGACCGTGGCCTTCGGATCCCGGCGAAGTTGGGGCCGCCAGTGCGACGGGATGACCACGACGTTGTCGGGATCCCGCAGATTCAACCGGATCTGCCGAGAGCCATGCCTCCAGGCGAAAGGGAGCATGACCACCAGAGCACAGACGAGGAAAACCATGAACACCGGGGTGTCGGTGAATTCGGAGATGTCGTTCTGGAACACCGCTGCGGCAATCCCCAAGACAGCACCCGCGCCGTACAGCAGCTTGTTCCGGGGCACGGTCCAATCGGCCAGTCGCCCCAGCCGCCCCGGTGTCGGACGGGGAATGTGACGTGCCCGCAGGTTCGCCCTCTGGTCCCATACACTCACGGCCCGCAGACGGTCGGGATCCAGCCCCGCGGAGACGAATGCCGCTCGCACCCGTTCCCAGGCCGAGTCGGACCAATCCACGAGGCGGTATTTCATCCCGCCGTGGCGATGGTCGTACGAACGCCTGGCCCAGACCTGCATCACTATGATCAGCACCACCGCGAAGGGCAGACAGCCGGCCGCGAGACCATACAAGACAACGGCGATGGGGTTGGCGACCGGGTCGCCGCCTGCCTGACCGATGACCACGACGACCAGGGGGAACAGCGCGAAGGGCGCGAGAACCACCGCCCACAGCGCGCGGTGAGCGCGGCTCAGCGAGTGCAGTTGCCGCGATCGGTGCGAGGCGAGCGACGCGCCCGCGACGGCGCGGTCGTCTGCTGTCTCCACGTCCGCTACGCCGGGTCGACGGGCCGGCCCTCGGCTCGTGCCCATGCCTCCAGCTGGGAGCGCACGATGAGGCGCAGCGTCTCCTCGTCGAGCTCTGCCGGTACGGCCAGCTGACGCGTGACGGCGTCGGCCACGTCGTCCGGGGAGTCCTCCCCCGGCTCGCTGCCGCGGAACAGCTTCACCACGAAGGTCAGCGCTTCCCGGATACCGCGCTCGATGGCCATGTCGGTCGCCACGGACACCACCTTGACCGCGATCTGGCCGAGCAGAGTGAGTCCGATCCCGAGGAAGACATGGGTGTCGGCAATGCCCGCATCGGCGTCATCGGCCGGCGCCGAATCCTCCCCCGGGATACGGCCGCTCTCCCGCATGTCCTCGGCGAACTCCGAGAACAGATCCTCTCGGTCCTCCGGAGCCACCACTGCGGCCGACGCGTCGACCATGGCGAGAATCCGCTCGACATCAACGTCCCTTGCCCCCTGCACGGTCCCCCCTCGCCGCACACTTCACGTGCGCATCAGGCGCCTTGGCGCCTCATAAATGACGCTTAAGAGGGTATCGTCGTGATCTTGACCTCTTGGGGGGATTCCCGAAAGGTCACACGCGCACCGCCCACAGTGTGCCGCCGTCGTCGAGGAACGCGATCGAGTCGCCGCTCGCGGCAGGCTCGCTCATGGACGTGCTGTCGAACTGGCCTGTCCAGAGCGTGCGGCCGTGCTCCACTCCGACGATCCGTACCCTGGTCCAGCGCTGGAACACGCGTGCCTGCTCTGTCCCGGAGAGCAGGGCGTATTTGCTGGTGGTCTGCACTCTCCGAGTATCGGCGTGCCACCGTTTTGTGCCGTCGGCGGCGGCCACGCACACCGGTCCCGACCCCGTGGGCAGGACGAACCCGCCCGCCACGCTGGTCGTCGCCTGTTCCTTCAGACCAACCTCTTGGTACGTACTGCCGTAGGTCCAGATCTGCTCGCCGGTGAGTCCGTTCAGTGCGGTCGGTTTCCGGCGGGGCCCCGCGGCCAGCGGAAGGAACACCGTGGTGCCCGACACCAGCTCGTCGAGCGGCTGGAAGGCCCCGGTGGTGAAGGTGTCCGGTTTGGTCTTCTGGAACGGGCTCCGCCACATCACCTCACCCGTGTCCGCCTTGCGGCAGACGAGGTCGACGGGGACTGTCCTGCCCTCCTCGTAGCAGAGCAGGCCCTCACCCAGGGGCTGCGCCAGGTCGCCCTGCGGCTGGAAGCCGGAACGTGTCCACAGCTTCTTGCCCGTCTTGCCGAGTAGCGCGATTCCGCCGCTGCAGAGGATCAGGTCGCCGGCCAGGATCCATGTGGCGTCGTAGGGGGAGGACACGTCGATCGCCCATCGCTGGTTGCCGGTGCGCGGATCGATCCCGATCACGTAACCGTCCTCTCCGGTGATCAGCAGGCCGCTGGGCCGGTGCACTTCCAGCCCCATGGCGCTGTTGGAGACCGAATGCTGCCAGCGGCGCTCGCCGGTGGCAGCGTCGAAGGCGTGCACCTGCCCGCCTTTGTTATCGGAGTACCGGGTCAGGGCGAGTAGCGTGCCGCCGACGACCGTGAAGCGTGTTTCCCGGGACCAGGCCGCGTTGAGGGGCTTCTTCCACAGATGCTTACCGGTGGCAAGGTCGAAGGTGTGGAGCGCGGCGGTCTCCTTGTAGTAGTGACCGGCGGCGACATGACACCGGCCGTCGGCCAGGACGACGTCCGGACCGTCGGAGTTGATCAGGTCGACGTCCGCGATCTTCTGCGACCAGGCGACCGGGTCCCGCTCGGGGTCGCCGGTCAGGTACATCGCCGCCGCCCCTCCGGCGACCGCGACCGCGGCGACGCCCGCGCCCCCCAGGAGCAGGCTGCGCCGGCTCATGCCTGTTCCACCGGACGGCGCGGCGGGCGCCTGAACCGTGGCTGCCGCCGCGAGATCGTCGGACGCGGCGGCAGCCGCAGGCGGTGAGCTCGCCCCGTGCTCGTCCCGATCGGCGACGGTGGGGGTGTAGCGGACCGCGGGTACGGCCTGCCGCACACCACCGAAGCGCCGCAGCTCGTCGGCGAGCACGGCGGCCGATTCGTATCGCTCGCGCGGGTCCTTGGCCAGCAGCCGACCGACCAGGCGGTCCCACGGAGCGGAGACGCCGGGCACGAGGCTGCTCGGCGCGGGGGGCGGATCGTGAAGGTGCGCCGTGACATATGCGAGGGTGTCCGGGGCGTCGAACGGCAGCCGCCCGGTGAGCATTTCGAACAGCACACACCCGAGGGAGTACAGGTCGCTGCGCTGCTCGGGGCGCCCGCGTGCCTGTTCCGGTGCCATGTACGCGGCCGTGCCCACCATGAACCCGGTATGCGTCAGCCGGTCACCGGTGGCCGAGGCGTCGGCGGCGCGGGCGATCCCGAAGTCGAGCACCTTCAGGACACCCGAGGCCATGACGAACAGATTTGCCGGCTTGATGTCGCGGTGGAGGATGCCGGCGCCATGCGCCTCCGCCAGCGCGTCGCACACCTGCACCCCCCACCGCGCCACCTCCTCCTCGCCGGCAGGTCCGCGCCGGACAACGGCGTCCAGGCCCTCGCCCCGGAGCAGTTCCATCACGAGGAACGGCGTCGCGCCCTGGCCGGTGGTTGCCTCACCGAGGTCGTGGACGGTCACGATATGGGGATGCTGAAGCGCGGCGGTGATCCGCGCCTCCCGCAGAAACCGGGCGCGCGCCTCGTCGGCCCGACTGCCGCCACCCGCGAGGATCGAGATCACCTTGACCGCGACCGGCCGCCGTAGACTGGTGTCCTGCGCCTCCCACACCTCCCCCATCCCGCCGCGCCCCAGCGGGCGCACCAGGCGGTAGCGGTCAGCGAGTATCTGATCCCGGTCGTCCACAGCCCCAAGTCCCCCGGCGGTAAGCGGTTCTCACACGGCAGCGTTGATCGTAGACCGTGCCCCCCGATGACACAGGACCCGGGCGACAGCGCACATCGCCCGTCCGCTCTCGCGCAGGAGCGCACCGGGTGGCGCGCAGGGCGGCCTTGTCGCCGGTGTGGTCTCCCAGGCCAACACCCTGGACCGTGCGCTCACCGTCGCGGACAACTTCGCCTTCCGCGGCCGCCACTTCGGCATGCCCGCCCCCGCCGCCCTCACCCCCGCCACCGGCCACATGCCCACCTGGGCCTACCTCACCGCCCTCAGTACAGAAAGTGCCCCCGAGATTGATCTTGGCGTGCGATAGGTTGCCCGCCATGACTGGACTGGAGTCCGTTACCTGGCCACCTGCCCCGATCAAGACCGAGCGCCTCGTGCTCCGCGAGTCCGAGGCCCGGGACCGTCCGGCGTTCATCGAGCTGTTCGCCTCGCCGGAGGTGGGCACCTATCTAGGCGGCCCTCGACCGCGTGATGAGTTGGAGCGCGCGCTGCCTGAGACGCCCGGGAGGCGCCTGGGCCATTTCGTGATCGAGCTTGACGGAGCAATGATCGGCACCATCGAGCTCAACCGGCGTGACGAGGAGCGTCGCAGTCATGTCCGTCCGGATGCCGGGGAGGCCGAACTCGGCTACCTGCTCCTGCCAGAGGTATGGGGACGCGGGTACGCCGCCGAGGCGTGCGCGGCGGTGCTCGGCTGGTTCACCGCCGCGCTGCCCAGCGAGCCAGTCGTGCTCTGCACCCAGACCGCCAACGACCGCTCGATGCGCCTCGCGGCGAAGCTGGGGTTCATCGAGGCGCACCGGTTCGAGGCGTGGGACGCCGAACAGTGGATGGGCGTGTGGTCCCCGGTCACGCCGCCCGGCCGGCGCTGATGCCGCTCGGGGCCGGTTGCGGCCTCACGCTCGGTAAGCGCACTGAGTTTCGGATCAAGCCGCGCACGGAGGCTTTAGTGGCCACGGGCATGTCCAGATGACCGATGCCCAGGCCTCACCCGTCGAACCGTTGTACTCGCAGGCATACGCGGAGATCCTGCCCTTCGCGCGCTGAACCCTTGCCGATTCATCGCATTTGCGGCACGCGGTCTGCTGATCGCCACCGAAATGCCCCCATGGAACAGATCCGGGTTGAGGGCGC
Source organism: Streptomyces sp. NPDC000941 (assembly GCF_053599555.1). Taxonomy (NCBI): domain Bacteria; kingdom Bacillati; phylum Actinomycetota; class Actinomycetes; order Kitasatosporales; family Streptomycetaceae; genus Streptomyces; species Streptomyces sp. NPDC000941. The sequence goes on along the minus strand of NZ_JBSFMM010000167.1, from coordinate 18,713 downwards.
GACGACGTGCAGTAGGCGAGTACGCCCACATCACCGCTGCCCGCGGGGTGGGTGGCTTGGACGGCGGCGGTCGCTGCCGGTGAAGCTGCGAGGCCGGCGAAAGCAAGCCCGACTGCTGCCGCGCCCACGGCGAACGGGGTACGCCACGTGAAGGGCCGGAGGCGCACGCTCAGCAATTTACGCGAACTCATAACGCTCCTTCGGTAAAGACGTCGCGGCAGGTGAAATCAGCCCGCCGCTCAGGCCGTTCCTGTCCGGATTACCGGGCCACCTCAGGCGTAGCAGCCGAATCCTTGTTCGCGTTCGGAGAACTGGTACCGAACAAACAACCCCCGAAAAATATGAGCATTGCGCGGACCCCGGGTGAGCTACGACGAGACCGGACTGGGGGAGGACGGCATGGGCGGCGGTCGGGTCGCACATCGTGAGCCGCCGGGTCCACCGTTCAATTCACCATTGCAACTCATTAATGAAAGCGTCCAACTTTACCCAAGCAATGGCAAAGATGCTGGTCAGAGCATGGGTGGTTGTCGCTCGGCGGCGACGTCGAGAATGCCACGTCGCTTCGTGTTCTACGTACATTCAACTCCTCACCCCCATGAGCAGCATGATCAATCCAATAGGGTCCTTGAGGCATTTGGAGGAAGGGACCCATGGAAGAACTCCGCGCTATCCGGGCTCGCGGTATCACGAAGAGCTTCGGTGATGTCGTCGCCCTGGACGGCATCGATCTCGATGTGACGCAGGGTCAGATCCACGGCCTGGTCGGACCGAACGGCGCCGGAAAGACGACGTTGCTCGGCCTTCTGCTGGGGCTCGCGGTGGCCGACGGCGGTCGCCTGGAGGTCCTGGGTACACCGGTCGAGCGGGCACTCGCCGCCCCCGACGGTGTGGCCGGCTTCGTGGACGGCCCCGCTCTCTACCCCTCGCTCACCCCCCGGCAGAACCTCGCCGCGCTGGCCGCGCTCCGCGGCCACGACGCGCGCACGGCGGGGATCGACGACGTACTCGCCGAGGTCGGTCTCACCGACGTCGCCGACGACCGTACCCGCGGCTTCTCCCTCGGCATGCGCCAGCGGCTCGGGCTCGCCGCCGCCCTGCTGACCAAGCCCCGGCTGCTCGTGCTCGACGAACCGTCCAACGGCCTCGACCCGGCGGGCAAGAAGCATGTGCACGGTGTCCTCAACCGGCTCGCGGCCGATGGAACCGCCGTCGTGCTCTCCAGCCACAACATGGACGACCTCGAGGCGCTGTGTTCCGAGGTGACCATCCTCGCCGCCGGACGCGTCGTCTTCTCCGGCCCGCTGAGCGAGCTGGCCACCGAGAACCGTGAACTCGACTACCGGCTGATCACCTCCGACCCGCAGGCCGCGCGCCGGCTGGCGGACGACGCGCCGGGGATCCAGGTCGTCGACGACGCCGGGATACGGCAGGACGCCGGACTGCTCGTCGTACGCGCCCTGGTGCCCGCCCTCGACCAACTCGTGGTGCGGCTCGTGGCGAAAGGCGTCGCGCCGCGCGAGCTCACTCCCGTGGTGTCGCCGCTCGAAGCCGCGTTTCTGACCCTCACCGAGCAGCAGGAGGCGGGCAGATGACCGCGACCCTCACCCAGAGCCGGGAACGGGAACACGAGCAGATGACCGGGGGCCGTCGCGTCCCCGTCACCCGCGCCATTCGCTTCGAGCTCGTCAAGCTCGTCTCCCAGTGGCGAATCCGCCTGCTGGTCCTCGCCTGCTGGATCGCTCCCGCCCTCTTCGTCGCCGGGGTGAGCCAGCAGAGCACGCTTCCCGTCGACACCCTCTTCGGGCGCTGGATGCTCGCCTCCGGGTGGGCCGGGCCGCTGGTGGTGCTCGGTTTCGCGGGGACCTGGGCGCTCCCGCTGCTGACCTCGGTCGTGGCCGGTGACGTGTTCGCCTCCGAGGACCGGCTCGGCACCTGGCGCCATCTGGTCGTGGCGGTCCGCTCGCCCCGGCGGATCTTCGTGGCGAAGGCGGTGGCCAGTCTCACCGTCCTGCTGCTGCTCGTGGCCGGGCTCGCGGTCTCCAGCACGGTCGGCGGTCTCCTCGTGGTCGGCAACCAGCCGCTGGTCGGTCTCGACGGCCATCTCCTGGCACCGTCGGACGCCGCCGTCTCGGTCCTGCTCTCCTGGGTCTGCGTCCTCGCGCCGACCCTGGCGCTCGCCGCACTCGGCCTCCTCGGGTCGGTCACGCTGGGACGGTCCCCGATGGGGCTGCTGGTGCCCGTGCTCGTCTCGCTCGCGATGGCGGTCGCCCAGATGCTGCCGCTTCCGGTGGCCGTACGTGTCGCCCTGCCGAGCTACGCCTTCATCTCCTGGAACGGCCTGTTCACCAGCCCCCAGCAGCTCGGCCCGCTGCTGATCGGCATCGTTGTCAGCCTCGTGTGGGCCGTGGTCGCGACGGCGCTGGCGTATGTGCTCTTCGTACGGCGCGACTTCACCAACCTGACCCACGACGGTTCGGGCCGCCGCGCGATCACCGTCGGAGTACTGCCGCTCGTCGGGGTGGCCGCCGCGTCGTTCGCGGTCGTCGCCGCGACGACCTCGGCGACGGGCTCCGGGATCGAGCAGGAGAAGGTGCAGCGCTCGCTCGCCACGGCGTTCGCGCACCTGTACCGCATGCAGACCGATCAGCTCAACCGGCCCGCCGTCACCGAGGCCCAGTTGAAGGCCACGGCGTCGTGCAACAAGGGAAGCACCAGGGTCGCGGCGGAGGGCCCGGGCAACGACTGGCGCTGCGTCGTGACCTGGCATCTTCCCGGCGTCGAGGCCACCGGACAGGCCATCTACCAACTCGACGTCACTCCGGACGGGCGGTTCATGGCCGATGGCGATGGACCGAAGGAAGTGAACGGCTACTTCCTGGTGCACACCCCCGACGGGGACGCGCCGAACCCGCTGTGGCAGTTCGACGGCAACGTCGAACTGCTCGACACCACCCCGAAGGGATAACGCTCAATGCAGGTAACTCGCCGCCGCAAGCTCGTCCAGGAAGCTCGGATCAACCTCATCCGCAGACGCATCGGCCGCCGGATACCGCTGTTGACGGCGGGCACCACCGCTGTCGCCCTCGTGGCCGCCGGTACGGCGCTCGCGCAGACCCATCAGTTCGGCACGGACCAGGTCGGCCAGGTCACCGAGAACGGCCAGGTCGTCTCCAGCAACCAGTACATCGCCCCGTACGGCGACCGTCTTGTCATCAACCAGGGCAAGATCATGTCGTCCTCGGTCAGCCCGGACGGCACGCACATGGCCGCCTCGGTCACCGACGGTGGCGCGGCCCTGGCCATCGTGGACCTGAAGAGCTGGAAGACGCAGCAGCTCGTCAGCAATGCCGCGTCGTCGAACCCCCGCATCAGCAGCAACAACGTGGGCCAGGAAGGCCCTACGTACTCGCCCGACGGCAAGCAGCTGTGGCTGGGCCAGCCGGACGGCTACACCGTGTTCACCGTGAACGCGGACGGCAGCGTCGCCGGCCCGAGGACCGTCAGCATCCCGGCGCAGGGGTCCAAGCACGCCCTGGCGGCCGCGGCGGTGTTCTCGGCCGACGGCAAGACCGTGTACTCCGCGGTCAACGGCCAGAACCGGGTCGTCGCCATCGATGCCGCGACCGGGACCATCAAGCAGAGCTGGAACGTGGGCAACGCCCCGCGCGGCATGGTCGTCGTCGGCAACAAGCTCTACGTGAGCAACGAGGGCGGTCGTCCGGCCAAGCCCGGCGAGCCCACGATCAACTCGTACGGCACGCAGGTGCTCGCCGACCAGAAGACCGCTGCCACCACCAGCGGCACGGTCAGCGTCATCGACCTGGCGAACCAGGACGCCGCGGTCGCCGGCATCGAGGTCGGTCTGCACCCGACCGCCGTGTACGCCAAGAACGGCGTGGTGTTCGTCACCAACACCGCCGACAACAACGTGTCGGTCATCGACACGGTGAAGGACAAGGTCGTCCAGACCATCTCCACCCAGCCGTGGGCCAAGGCTCGGGTGGGCTACGAGCCCGACGCGGTGACCCTCACCGACGACGGTCATCTGCTGGTGACCCTCGGCCGCGCCAACGCCGTCGCCGTCTACAAGTACACCTCCGCGCAGGAGCCGGTCAGCTATGTCGGCCTGCTCCCCACGGACTACTTCCCCTCGGAGATCACCACCTCCGGCAACGAGGTGTACGTCTCCAACACCCGTGGCATCGACGCCCGCCGTAAGGCCACCGGCGGTCGCGGCACCCACGACACGACGTCGAGCGTGCAGAAGTTCACGCTGCCCGACGACAGCGTGATCAAGTCCTACACCGGCAAGGTCTTCAAGCAGAACGGCTGGATGGGCGAGTCGCTCAAGAAGTCCGACGGCTCCAAGGCCAAGCCGGTGCCGGTCCCGGTCAAGCTCGGCGACCCCTCGACGATCAAGCACGTCTTCCTGCTCGTCAAGGAGAACCGGACCTACGACCAGGTCTTCGGTGACATACCGCAGGGCAACGGCGACCCGTCGCTGACCGAGTTCGGTGAGAACGTCACGCCGAACCAGCACGCCCTGGCCAAGCAGTTCGGCCTGTACGACAACACGTACGACATCGGCACCAACTCCGCCGAGGGTCACAACTGGCTGATGCAGGCCGACGACCCGGAGTACACCGAGTCATCGGCCGGTGAGTACGCCCGCAGCTACGACACCGAGGACGACGCCCTCGGCCACCAGAAGACCGGCTTCATCTGGACCGGTGCGCAGGCGGCCCACAAGTCCGTCCGGAACTACGGTGAGTTCCAGCAGTTCCTGACCAAGCCGGCGGACGCCAGCTGGCAGAACCTGTACTGCGACAGCAAGAACATGGCGGCGACCGGTCAGGACACCGCCTACCCGCTGAATTCGACCTCGCCGATCCCGTCGCTCAACGACGTGTCGGTGCACGGCTTCCCGAAGTTCGACACCAGCGTCCCGGACGTCTACCGGGCACAGATCTGGAAGAAGGACTTCGAGAAGAACGGACCGGCGAACCTGAACATGTTCTGGCTCTCCAGCGACCACACCGGTGGCCCGGTGAGCCCTGCCTCCCAGGTCGCGGACAACGACCTCGCCGTGGGCCAGATCGTCGACGAGATCTCGCACAGCAAGTACTGGAAGGACTCGGCGATCTTCGTCGTCGAGGACGACTCCCAGGCGGGTCTCGACCATGTGGACGGCCACCGTGCCCCGGTCCAGATCATCAGCCCCTGGGCCAAGCACTCCACGGTGGACAGCCACTACTACTCGCAGATCAACATGGCGCGGACCATCGAGCAGATCCTCGGGATCCAGCCGATGAACCAGAAGGACACCGCGGCCACCCCGATGGCCTCGGCGTTCACCCAGCGACCGAACTTCACGCCGTTCAAGACGCTGCCCAACCGGACCTCGCTGACCGACGGTGTGAAGACCCCGCCGTCCTGTGGTCCGGACACCCCCGCGGCGCAGAGCCCGAAGGCGGCGGCCGTGCCGTCGGCCTCGGTGCCGGCGGACATGAAGAACGTCGCCGCCCAGTGGGACCAGTGGAAGTCGAAGCAGCGGCTGACCGGTCCCAACGCCGTTCCGGACTACGCTCCCCCCGCCCAGATGAACCATCTCACGTGGTACGAGACCCACAACTGGGCGAAGCCGTACCCGGGTGAGAAGAAGATCTACGCTCCGCAGGACGTGCCGGGCGCCGCCATCCCTTCGGCGGAGAACGACGGCTGACGCGGGCTCATGTGACGGGGTGGCCCCTGATCGGCATCATCGCCAGTCAGGGGCCACCTGCGAAACGCGAGGTCAGCTTGGATGGGCGGACCGGCGTGGATACAGCCCACCATCGGGCTTGCCGAACCAGCGGGAGAGGTGGTCGTCCAGGTCCTGCTGATCGTCGCCGGTCCAGGCGACGTGACCGTCGGGGCGTAGCAGGACGCAGGGAACATCCAGTGCCGCAGTGGCATCCGCGAGGTAATCGACCCGGTCCGACCAGCCGCCGACGGTCAGGCGTTCGGTGCGGTCCAGCAGCAGGCCGCGGCCGCGATGCAGCAGACCGTAGAGGTGGCCGTGTTTCACCTCGATGTCGGGCAGGCGGCGGCCGACCAGGTCGGGGCCTGCGCCGAAGTCGTAGCGGATGCCGATCGCGGTGATCTTCTCGATGAGATAGCGGTTCACCTCGTCGAAGTCCATCAGTTCGGTGAGCAGCCTGCGCACGGCCTGCGGGCCCGGTTCGGTGGAGTGCAGTTCCATCTGGGCGCGGGTGTTGTCCAGCACGTCCGCCGCGACCGGATGCCGTTCGGCCTGGTAGGTGTCCAGCAGTGTTTCCGGCGCCCAGCCGCGGATCTGTGCGGCCAGTTTCCAGCCGAGGTTGAATGCGTCCTGAACGCCCAGGTTGAGGCCCTGGCCGCCGGTGGGTGGATGGATGTGTGCCGCATCGCCGGCCAGCAGCACCCGCCCGACCCGGTAGCGTTCGGCCAGCCGGGTGGCATCCCCGAAGCGGGACAGCCAGCGCGGGGAGTGCACGCCGAAATCGGTTCCGGCGACGGCGCGCAGCTGTTGTTTGAAATCCTCGAGGGTGGGTGGTTCCGCGCGATCGCCGACTCCCGCGGCGGGGACTACGACGCTGTATGCCCCTTCGCCGAAGGGCCTGAGCCAGAATCGCTTGTTGATCTCGCCGATTTCGGTCACCTTGGCGGCGATCTCCTCCCGCGGCACACCCACTTCCATCTCGCCCATCAGCGTCTCGGTCCGCGAGGGCTCGCCGGGGAAGCCGACGCCGAGCAGTTTGCGCACCGTGCTGCGCCCGCCGTCACAACCGACGAGATAGCGCGTACGCAGTTGTTCGCCGTCGGCCAGCTCGACGGTCACACCCTCGTCGTCCTGCTCGAGACCGGCCACCGCACAACCGCGCCGGATCTGCGCACCCAGTTGGGTCGCATGTTCTTCGAGCAGCCGAACGATGACCGGCTGCGGGATGCCCAGCAGATAGGCGTGCGCGGAATCCAGGCCCTGGGGCGCGGGTTTGTTGATGGCGGCGAAGAATCCGCCGGCCGGACGCTGTCTTCCGTGTGCGCGCATGCGGTCCAGCAGTCCGCGCATTTCCATCAGCTCGAGGCTGCGAATGTGCAGACCGACGATGCGGACGAACGACACGGGCTCGGTTTCCTTCTCCAGAACGAGTACCCGCACACCGTGCAGCCGCAATTCGGCGGCCAGCATCGCGCCAGTCGGCCCGCACCCGGCAATGATCACGTCGAACATGAGGGGCGCGCGATCGGCGCCGGAGGCCGACGGCCGGAGACCGGGGGCGTCGCTCACGGTGAGGTCGCGCTCGACCGTATCGTTCGAGGACGGCTCGGTGGTGAACTGCGGAGAGTCCATAGGTGTTGCCTTTCGGGAGTGCCTTGTTGTGGCGGCGCTCCCGGCGACACCTACGTCAATCGCCGGCCGTGGCGGGAAGGGGGAGCACCCACGTCGATACTGCGTTCATGGGTCTCACCTCCTCGGGCGGTGTCACGGTCCACTTCAAGCTACAAGCCCGAGCATCACCCCGTCCAATCCTTTTCCCAACCACGTGATCATGACTCCGAACGGGCCCGTGAGAGACCGGGGCCTTGCCGACGCGGTCGTGGTACCGACCGCCTGCGATGGGTTGCAGCGGCAGGTCGGGCAGCGCCTGCATCACGGTTGTCAAGGCGCGGCATGAGCGCGAAGGCATCGCAGGCCGGCCGTGCCTCGACGTACGTAGACGTACGTAAAGGTACGTTGTTCTTACCGACGCGAAGGATCCCCCTGTCGCGGGAGAGTTTTTCCATGGGGTCCCTTCCTGCCGCGCGGCACCCGTAGGTTGCTCGTCGCGGTGTTCGCAACACCCGTCTCCTGGAGAACCGTTGTCCCAGATACCTGCCAGCGACGTCGATCTCTACACCGAATCGGCGCGCACCGACCCGTACGAAATCTATGCCGAGCTTCGGGCTCTCGGGCCTGTGGTGCACCTGTCCCGCTACGACCTCTACGCGTTGCCCCGCTACGACGAGGTGCGCGCGGCGCTGATGGACTGGCAGACGTTTTCGTCAGCGCGTGGAGTGTTCGTGGATCCGGACGTGAACGCCCAGCTGGAGGGGATCACGCTGTGCAGCGATCCGCCCGAGCACACGGCGATGCGTTCGGTGCTGGGGCGGCCGCTGCGGCCGGATCGGATGCGCGAGGTGACTCCGCGGATCGAGACCGAGGCCGACCAGGTCGTCGAGCAGGTCGTCGGCCGGGGCCGGTTCGAGGTCGTCACCGAACTGGCGGAGTACCTGCCCATGACCGTGGTGTCGGACCTGGTCGGGCTTCCCGATCACGGACGGGAAAAGATGCTGGAGTGGGCCGCGGCCATCTGGAACACCCAGGGCCCCGCCGACGACCGGGCAGCCGCGGCGGGGCCGGCCGTCGAGGAGTTCATGGCATTCGCCATGAATGACGCCGTGCCGGGAAAAATCGACCCCGACGGCTGGGCGGCGCAGCTCTACGAGGCCGCCGACCGTGGCGAGATCTCGCACGACAAGTGCCCGGTGATGATGCTCGACTATGTCACTCCCAGCCTGGACACGACAATCCTCGCGATCGCCAACGCGGTCGCGTTGTTCGCCCAGCACCCGGACCAGTGGGATCTGCTGCGCAAGGACCGCTCGTTGATTCCGCACGCGATCAACGAGTCGTTGCGCCTGGAAACCCCGGCGCCCCAGTTCAGCCGGGTGCTCACCGAAGACCACGAGATCGGCGGAGTTCCACTGGCTGCCGGCTCACGGGTCGCGCTGCTCTATGCCTCCGCCAACCGCGACGAGCGCCATTACCCGAACCCGACGCGCTTCGACATCACCCGCCGCCCTTCGGACCACCTTGCCTTCGGGCGGGGCGAGCATGTGTGCGTCGGGATGCACCTCGCCAGGCTGGAAATGAGCGCGTTGCTGGAAAGGCTCGCCGACCGGGTCGCCCGCTTCGAAATCCTCGAACGCCGACCGTTGATCAACAACGGGCTGCGCGGTCTCGACTACCTGGACGTGGCGGTCGAACCCGCGACCTGACCGCCCGGGGTGACGAGGGTCGCGCCGGCCGGCGGGGGGGGCCCCCGCGGCGCCCCCCCGCCTGCAGGAGCGGCCCTATACGGAAGGCAGCGTGGGCGCCCGTGCCGAAGCGCCCACGCCGAATTCCGTGACATCACCGCCCTGGAGCGCTGACCAGGAACGGGTCGGAGGCCAGAACCGAGTCGGGGGGCAGAATCGGCTCGGCGACCAGGGTCGGCCCCGCCACCACGATCGGTTCCCTGACCAGGAGCGGTTCCGCCGGTGTGCGCGGCTCCGGGAGCGGTGGCGCGGTGGGTGCCGGATGCGTGGCGCGGGTGAGGAGCACCACACCACGCGCGGCCACCACGGCGCCCAGACCGGCCAGCGCGACACCGGCGGGGCCGCCGTGGACACGCTCGCCGAGCAGGGCGATTCCAATGGCCGCGGCGGCCATCGGGTTGGCCAGGGTCAGCACGGCCAGCGGGGCGCCGAGGCCACCGGTGTAGGCGGTCTGGGACAGCAGCAGCCCGCCCACGGCCAGGCCCGCGACGAGTACGCCCACAATGGCGAACCGCCAGGTCAGGGCCAGGCCCGCGACCGTCAGGGTCTGGGTGAGCGCCGATGCGGCCCCGGAGGTGATACCGGAGGCGGCGGCGTGGCCGAGCCCCCGGCCGCGGCGGGCCTGAATGAGCAGGGCGACCAGGGCCAGCACGATCGCGGCGACGGCGAGCGCGGCGACGGTGCCGAGCGTCCGGTCGGGGACGCCGTCGCCGATGGTGAGCGGCAGCAGCGCGCCGAGGCCGACGAGGGTGAGCGCGGTGCCCCGCCACTCGTCGTGGGTGGCGCTCCGTCCTGCCACCCGGGCGCCGAGCGGCACGGCGGCGACCAGCGTGAGCGCGCCGAGGGGCTGGACCAGGGTGAGCGGCCCGAATTTGAGGGCTGCCACATGGAGCAGCGCCCCGGAGGAGTTGAGTCCGACGGTCGACCACCAGGCGCCCTGCGCCAGCAGTCGCCGCAGTCCGCCCGGGCCGGTGCGGGCGGCAAGGCGCTCCTGTGCGACGGCCGCGGTCGCGTAGGCGACGGCCGACAGGAGTGCGAGGGTGACGGCTATGAGGGTGGCGTTCACGGCATTACCCGGCCCCTTTGAATATGGACGTGCTGCGATACGTCTGCGTATCGATACAACAGTGTATCGGCACAGGCACGTATCGATACGCTCGTGTACCGTGTGTTGTGCCGCACAGTCGCATACCGCACCCTCACTCCAGTCGGCCACGGTCGACAGGGCCGAGGCACGGGCGGAAAAGCTCATCGCGGGAGGAGAGTGCCGAGCTGATGGCAGCGCCCACCACGGCGGACACCCAACGCCGCTCCAAGATCAGTCCCGAGCGCGAGCAGGAGATCTTCGACGCCGTCCTCGCCCTGCTGACCGAGGGCGGCTATGAGGCCTGCACCTTCGAGGGGGTCGCCGCCCGGGCCAAGGCGAGCAGGTCCACTCTCTACCGCCAGTGGAAGACCAAGCCCCAGCTGGTCGCCGCCGCGCTGCGCCGCTGTGACCGGCGCATGGCGCTGGACGGTATCGACACCGGCAGCCTCGTCGGCGACCTGCGGGAGACGGCGCGCGTCGTGGGGCGGATGTGCGACTCGGACACCACGTTGCTGTACGCGCTGGGCCATGCCGCGCTCAGCGACCCGAGCCTGCTCCAGGCGCTGCACGACGCCCTGTTCTCCCGGGAGGTGTCGGTGATCGCCGTCATGGTCCGGCGCGCGATCGAGCGCGGCGAGATCCCGGCGGACAGCGTGGCGGCCGAGTTCGTCCCCGCCCAGCTGATCGGTGTGATGCGGGTCAGATCGCTGCTGGACGGGAAGCCCGCCGACTCCGACTACCTCCTCCGCTTTCTCGACGCGTCGGTCTTCCCCGCGCTCGGCCTGTCCTGACCCCGCCCGGCCCGCCGTGGCCGGGCGGCCGGGCGGCCTGTCACGGCGCGAGATCGCGCAGTTCGAACCAGTCGAAGTCCGCCGCGACCCGGGTCCCGCCCAGGTCCTGGACGCAGACCCCGACGAACGCCCCGGTGAACCGCAGCCGGTCCCCGTAGTCGTCGGAGAGCCTGGTCGCCTCCAGCGCCGGGCCGACGTCCTGCCACGACACCCCGTCCGGCGAGGCGGCGAAGCGCAACTCCGGACCGTCGAAGCGGGCCCGCAGATGCACCAGCGGCCACGCGTCGACGTCGAGTTCACAGGAGGGCAGCTCGCCGTACGCGCCGTCGTCCGTGAACACCACGCCCAGCACCCGGCCCCTGCCCTCCACATGGGTCAGCCGCAGGTAGTAGTGGGTGGTGGTGTCGTACCAGCAGATCAGGCCCGCGAGCTGGCTGAAGTGGGAGGGGCGGAAGTCGACCACCGTCGTCGCCTCACAGCGCACCGACGTCAGCCGGCGGGCGACCAGGCTCTGGTCGTAGCGCGAGTGCGGGCTCTGGCGGCCGCGCAGCCGTAGATGGCCGGGGCGCTCGGTCAGGCTCAGCCACTGGGCGGTCGCGGGCGCGCGCAGGGTGTTCCAGTACGGGGCGAGGGCGGGCCCGTCGAAGTCGTCGCGGGCGGGCCGGACCGGCGCCGGGGTCGGTGCGACACCCCGGGGGGCGGCCACCTCCAGGCTCGGCAGACGGCCGCCGTCCGCGAGCCGCAGCCAGCCGTCGTCGGTCCACGCCACCCGCTGCAGACAGGTCTCCCGGCCGAGCACACAGCGCGCCCCGGCGAGCGTACGGACCGGGCGCGAGGCCAGATGCGCGAGAAACCACTCCCCCTCGCCCGTCCGCACCAGCTCGCCGTGGCCGGCTTTCTGCAGTGGCCACTCGGGTGCGTCGCGAGTGGTCAGCAGCGAGCCGGCCGGGTCGAGCTCATACGGTCCGGTCAGCTCGCGCGAGCGGGCCATCAGGATGCCGTGGTTCCAGCCGGTGCCCCCCTCGGCGAGCATCAGGTAGTACCAGCCGTCGCGGCGGTAGACATTGGGCCCCTCGATCAGCACCTCGTGGGTGAGGACCGTGCGTGGGGCTCCGATCAGGGCCTGTTTCGCGGGGTCGTACTCCTGGAGCAGGATGCCCGCGAAGGCGGGGTGTCCATCGCGCGGATCCCACTGGATGTTGAGCAGCCAGGTGCGCCCGTCCTCGTCGTGGAAGAGGGAGGGGTCGAAGCCGGAGGAGTTGAGGAACACCGGCTCCGACCACGGACCCGAGATGTCCGGAGCGGTGACGAGGTAGTTGTCGACGTCCTTGTACGGATGGCCGATGGTGCGCACGATGCTGTACACCAGCCAGAACCGGCCGTCGTGGTACGAGAGCGAGGGCGCCCACACCCCGGCCGAGTCCGGGACGCCGCGCAGATCGAGCAGGTCGGCGCGGTCCAGGATATGGCCGGCCGGCTCCCAGTGGACCAGGTCGGTGGAGCGGTGCACGGGCACGCCCGGGAACCACTCGAAGGTGGAGGTGGCGAGGAAGTAGTCCGCACCGACGCGCACAATGCTCGGGTCCGGGTGGAATCCGGGCAGCACGGGGTTGCGGATATGGCCCGCGGTCATGCAGGTCCTTTCGTACGGCCTAGCAGCGATAAAGGGCGGTCAGCCCTTGACGGCGCCCTGCATCACACCGGCGACGATCTGCCGGGACAGCAGGAGGAAGACGAGCAGCAGCGGCAGCACCCCGATGGCGGCGCCGGACAGGATGAGCGTGTAGTCGAGGGCGTACCCGCTGGCCAGCGAGGACAGCGCGGTCTGCACGGTCGGGGTGACGGACGGGTCCAGGACGATCAGTGGCCACATGAAGTCGTTCCAGGTGGCCATGAAGGTGAACATGGCGAGCACGGCGGCCTGCGGGCGGATCGCGGGCAGCGCCACATGCCAGAAGATGCCGAGTGTGGAGCAGCCGTCGACGCGGGCGGCCTCGACGAGCTCGTACGGCACGGACTCGTCGCAGGCCTGCCGCATCCAGAAGACGGCGAAGGCGTTGACGAGCGCCGGGACGATGACGGCCTTCAGGGTGGCGATCCAGCCGAGGTTTCCCATCAGCATGTACAGCGGGATCATGCCGAGCTGGGTGGGCAGCATCGCGGTGATCACCACCGCGACGAACAGGGCGTTGCGCCCCCGGAACGGCAGTTTGGCGAAGGCGAACCCGGCGAGCGAGGACAGCAGGACGCAGCACACCGTCACCGTGGTGGAGATGATCAGCGAGTTGCGCAGGGCCAGCCAGAAGTCGACGGTGTCGTAGACCCGCTGGATGTTGTGGAGCAGATTGCCGCCCGGCGTGAGGGTGAGCAGCGAGTCGCCGATCGCCGAGTTGTCGCGGGTGGGCAGGACGAAGGAGTAGTAGAGCGGGAACACGGAGGCGGCGAGCACGCCGACGAGCGTGGCGTAGACCATGAATCCGGGGCGCCGACCGCCGTCGGACTGAGGCCGGCGGCGGCCGGTCGTGGAGTGGGTGGCGAGGGCCATGACGGCATCAGTCCTTCGAGGCGATGCGCCGCGACAGCGCGTAGTTGATGCCGGAGACGACGGCGATGAGCAGGAACATCACCCAGGCGAGGGTGGCCGCGTAGCCCGCGTTGAACTCGCGGAACCCCTTTTCGTAGAGGTACATCATCAGCGTCTGGAACTGCCGGTCGCTGCCGCCGGTGCCGTCGGTGCCCTGGACGTCGAAGAGCTGGGGCTCGGTGAAGGTCTGCATGGCGCCGATGGTCGACATGACGACGGAGAAGATGATGGTGGGGCGGATCGAGGGCACGGTGATCGACCAGAAGATGCGCCGCCTGGAGGCCCCGTCGAGCATCGCGGCCTCGTTGAGCTCCCGCGGGATGCCCTGCATGGCGGCGAGGAAGATCAGCGCGTAGTAGCCGGCCCAGCGCCAGATGATGATGGTGGCGACCGCGGGGATCGCGGTCCAGCGGCTGGCCTGCCAGTCGACCCGGTCGATGCCGACCAGGCTCAGCACATCGTTGAAGATGCCCGTGTGGAAGCCGTAGAGCTGCGCGAACACCAGGCTGACGGCGACCACCGACACGATATGCGGCAGCACGACCCCGGCCCGCCAGACCGCGCTGGCGCCCAGCTTCCGGTTGAGCACACCGGCGAGCCACAGCGCCACGGCGAGTTGCACTCCGGTGCCGAGCACCAGCAGCAGGGTGGTGTTGAGCAGCGCGTTCCAGAAGTACTCGTCGGCGAAGAGGGCCTGGTAGTTGTGGAGCCCGAGCCAGCCCTGGTCGCCTTCGATGATCGCCCACTTGTGGAAGGAGATCCAGCCGGTGTACAGCAGCGGCCAGACCGCGAAGACGCCGAAGATCACAAAGAACGGGGCGATGAAGACATACGGGGTGTAGCGCAGGTCGAAGCGGGTCAGACGGGATCGCCAGGCGCGGCGTCGGGGGTGGCGCCCCGAGGCGGAGGCCGTGGTGGCCTCCGGCCCGGGGCGGGTCTCGGTGACCGTCATCGGGTCAGTCCCCCGCCACCTTCTTCGCGTCGGAGACCGCCTGACTCCAGGCGTCCTCCGGCTTCTGCTTGCCCTGTTCGACCCGGAGCAGCGCGTTCATGAAGGCGGTGGCCACATCGCTGTCCTTGGTGCCGCGGTAGATGGGCTGCATCTTGTCGACGGCCTCGGCGAAGATCTTGCCGGTGGGGGCGTTGGAGAAGTACGTGTCCTTCTTCCCCTGCACGGCGGGGTCGTTGTAGACCGAAGGGTGGCTGGAGAGATAGCCCTTGGAGAGGAAGAGCCTCTTCTGGACCTTCGACGAGGTCAGCCAGCGGGCGAGCTCGACCGCCTCCTTGGTGTGCTTGGTCTGCTTGGGCACCAGCAGATAGGAGCCGCCCCAGTTGCCGCCCTGAGGGGCCGCGGCCACCGACCACTTGCCCGAGTTTCCGGAGCCGGATGCCTCCTTGGTGCGGTCCAGCTTCCAGGCGGGACAGACAGCGGTTGCCGCCTTGCCGGTCTTCAGGGCGTTGGCCATTTCCGGGGTGAAGGGCGGGTATCCGCCGCTGACCTTCCGTACGGACATGTTCGCGGCGGTCAGGAAGTCCTGCTTCAGACCGGAGTTCTCATCGGCCATGAACGAGTCGTCGGATTCGGAGAAGAACGTCTCCTTGTGCTGGTTCTCCATCCCGACCCAGATGTCTCCGGTATTGGCGGTGAAGGAGGCGTCCTTCACCTGGGCCCGGAATTCCTCGCCGACTTCGGTGAACTTGTCCCAGGTGGGCCAGAGTTGACCGACGCGCTCGGGGTCGGTGGGCAGCCCGGCCTTCTTGAACAGATCGGTGCGGTAGCAGATGCCGAGCCCGCCGATGTCGGTGCGCATGCCCATCACGTACTTGCCGTTCTCGACCGTGCCATAGTCGTACGCCCACTGCACCCACGGGTCGTCGGTGTTGTTGACGCCGTGGTCGGCGAGGTTGACGAAGCGCTGGTAACTGGGCTTGAACTTGCCGATGGTGTCGTCGCCGAGGCCCACCACATCGGAGGCGCCGCGGTTTGCCGCGAGCTGGGTGACCAGCTTCTTCGGCAGGTCGTCGACAAGCACCTCGCGAATCTTGATGCCGGGGTGGCTCTTCTCGTACTCCTTGTAGAGGTCCCGGTATCCGTAGTCGACCTGGGTGGTCACGGTCAGCGTGGTCTTGCCGTCCGAGTCGCCCGCGCCGCCTCCGCAGCCCGATGCCGTGAGGGCAATGACCGTGGCTGTGGCCGCCACCACCCAAACCCTTCGGCTGGCGTGGTACTTCATGCCCTCACCTCTCTGCTTCCATGTTCGGCATTGCGCCGTTGCACGTTCGGGATTTCGAAAGTTTCGACACTGGATAATTCCGCGGATTCTTCTGCCCTTTGCGCCGTGTCCAGGCGGGCTCAATGTAGGAACCGGTTGTCATGCGGTCAATGTTTCGGTCGCGTAAGCGGCGCTATTCGAAACTTTCGGTGCCGGTCGGCGCTCCGCCGAGCCATGACGGGCGGGTTACGCGGGCAAGGTCTTACTCGCCCGGATCTTCACGGATCTTCGCCGACAGATCGGAACGGTTCGTATGAGTGGCACGACTCGGTCGCAGCAGTGGTACGCGGGAGACTCCCGCGACGCCTTCATCCACCGCGCCTGGATGCGCCGCGGCCTCCCCGACCACGCCTTCGACGGCCGACCGCAGATCGTCATCTGCAACACCTGGTCGGATCTGACGCCCTGCAACAGCCACTTCCGTGAGATAGCCGAGCATGTGAAGCGCGGAGTGTGGGAGTCCGGCGGTGTGCCGCTGGAGCTGCCGGTGCCGTCGCTGGGCGAGACCCTGCTGCGCCCGACCGCCATGTTCTTCCGCGACCTCGCCGCGATGGTCGTCGAAGAGCTCATCCGCGCCAATCCGGTGGACGGTGTCGTCCTGCTCGGCGGCTGCGACAAGACGGTTCCGTCGCTGCTCATGGGGGCTGCGTCGGTCGATCTGCCCACGCTGATGGTCACCGGCGGCCCCATGCTCAACGGCTCCTGGAAGGGGCGCCTGCTGGGGTGCGGCACGGGGGTCTGGGAGATGAGCGAAGAGGTGCGCGCCGGGCGGATGCCACGCTCGGATCTGCGGCGCGCGGAGTCGGCGATGATCCGCAGCCGCGGACACTGCAACACCATGGGCACCGCGTCCACGATGGCCTGTGTCGCCGAGGCGCTGGGCATGACACTGCCGGGGAACGCCGGGCTCCCGGCGCCGGACAGCCGGCTGCTGGAGCTGTCGCATACGGCGGGCAACCGCATCGTCGAAATGGTGGCCGAGGACCTGCGCCCCAGCGCCGTGCTGACCCGCGAGGCCCTGCTGAACGCGGTGCGTGCGGTGGCCGCCATCGGCGGGTCCACCAACGCCGTCGTCCATCTGCTGGCCCTCGCCCGCCGGGTCGGCGTGGAGATCGGCCTGGAGGACATCGACCGGGCGGGCCGCGACATTCCCCTGCTCGCCGATGTGCAACCCGCCGGGGCCCATCTCATGGAGGACTTCCACCGGGCCGGCAGCCTGGACGCGGTGCTCGGACAGATCAAGGACCGGCTGGAGCCGAGCGTCACCGTCTCCGGCTGCTCGCTGACCGATCAGATTTCCGGCCGCGCCAGCACCGACCTCACCGTCATCCGCACCGCCGACGAGCCCATCGCGCACCAGGCCGGGCTCGCCGTGCTCCGCGGCAACCTGTGTCCCGACGGCGCGGTCATCAAACCCGCCGCCGCGACACCGGAGTTGCTGCGCCACCGGGGCCGCGCCGTGGTGTTCGACGGCATCGAGGACTTCCACGCCCGGATCGACGACCCCGAGCTCGAGGTGGCGGCGTCCGATGTGCTGGTCCTCCGGGGATGCGGTCCGCGCGGCTACCCGGGCATGCCCGAAGTGGGAAACATGCCACTGCCCCGCAAGGTGTTGGAGTCCGGTGTCCGGGACATGGTCCGGATCAGCGACGCCCGTATGAGCGGCACCGCCTTCGGCACCGTCGTGCTGCACATCGCCCCCGAGTCCGCGGCGGGCGGGCCGCTGGGCCTGGTCCGCACGGGCGACTGGATCGAGCTGGACGTGGAACGGCGCGTGCTGAGGCTGGACGTGCCGGACGAAGAACTCGCCGCACGCGAGCCGGTGACCGCCGCCGCCCCGCCCGCGGACAGCGGGTGGGAGCACATCTACCGCGCACATGTCGAGCAGGCCGACCGGGGCGCCGGTCTGGACTTCCTCGCCGGAACCCGCGGGTCCTTCGTCGCCCGGGAGTCGCACTGACGGCCCTCACCCCACGGTGAGCAGAGCCTGGCGCCCGGGCGCCGAGACGTGATTGTCAGTGGCATCCGCGATGCTGTTTTCGGATGTGAGCAACCGTCTCGGCGCACGCGCCAGGCTTGGAGGTCGATGGTCGTGAACGCGGAAACGACCGCGTGGGAGCAGTGCAGTACGGTGCGGGTGATTCCCCCCGTACGGCCGCGCAAGCTGGCGAAGGTTCCCTTCGTCGAACTGGCGGAGGGCCGCTTGCAGGGGGTGGTGTCCAGCGGCTCGGACATCGCCCGGGTGTATGTCTCGTCGATCGCCGCGCGCACCCATGACTACAGCTGCAGTACGAACAACAACCGGCCGTGCGGCGGGGCCAACCGGGGGCCGTGCAAGCATCTGTGCGCGCTGGTCGACGAGGCGGTGCTGCAGTACGGAATCGACCGCGTGGCCCGCTATCTGCACGTCGAGGTAGGCGAAGAGAACGGGGACGGCGGGGGCGCGGACCTGATGAGCCGTCTGTCGGGGTCGCGCGAGTCCGCGCCAGCGGCCGTGGTGTTCAGCCGCTTCCTGCGGCACCTGGCCTATCTGGAGCTGCCGGACACCACGGCGCCCATCCCCGAACTGCACTGGTTCCCGGCCACGGAGGAGGTCCGCTGATGCTCGGTGTGCAACTGGCCGAACTGCTCGACGCCGATCCGCCCGGGGCCGCGGAAGCCCTCGACCTGGTGGCCGGCTTCGACGACACGCTCGTCCACGGCCTCGCCCGGCTCGGCGAAGAGCGGGCCGCGGCGCTGACCGCCCTGGCCGGCGCCGTCGCGGCCTCCCCCTTGGGACCGGCGGTGACCGAGGCCGCCGGAAAGGTCGCCGCGGGCTCCGTCTCGGACGACCACCTGGCGGCGCTGGCGGGCGCGCGCACCGCGCTCTTCGGCGC